>NZ_JBHVST010000104.1:0-39623 GCF_042885015.1 Streptomyces sp. NPDC058086
GTTCCCCGCGCCCCTTTCAGGGACGCGGGGAACTGCGCGAACGGCCCCCGCCGGTGCGGGGGCGGAAACTCCGTCGAGCGAGCCAGGGGTTCGTTGTACGGTTCTGATGTCCCTGCCAAGCGCATTGGCAGGCCATCTACCCCGTACCGGCGGGACATCCGGTTACACATGTATGTGGGGACGCTGTCCTTCGATCTGCTCCTCGGCGATGTGCACTCGCTCAAGGAGAAACGCTCTCTCGTCCGGCCGATCGTCGCTGAACTCCAGCGGAAGTACGCGGTGAGCGTGGCGGAGACGGGCAACCAGGACCTTCATCGCAGGGCCGAGATCGGCCTGGCGGTGGTCTCCGGAGACACCGAGCACCTCACCGACGTACTGGACCGGTGCGAGCGGTTCGTCGCGGCGCGACCGGAGGTGGAGCTGCTGTCGGTACGGCGCAGACTTCATACAGACGAAGACTGACGGAACAAGCAAGGCGAAGAAGGAGACGGACCAGTGGCCGACAACGCGCGTGCCAAGAGGCTGGCGGACCTCATCCGAGAGGTGGTGGCCCAGAAGCTGCAGCGTGGGATCAAGGACCCGCGGCTCGGCACCCATGTCACCATCACGGACACCCGGGTCACCGGGGACCTCCGGGAGGCGACCGTCTTCTACACGGTCTACGGGGACGACGAGGAGCGCGCGGCCGCGGCCGCGGGCCTGGAGAGCGCCAAGGGCGTGCTCCGCTCGGCGGTCGGCGCTGCGGCGGGCGTGAAGTTCACGCCGACGCTGACCTTCGTCGCGGACGCCCTGCCGGACACCGCCAAGACGATCGAGGACCTGCTCGACAAGGCGCGGGCCTCGGACGCGAAGGTGCGCGAGGTCTCGGCCGGTGCCACCTTCGCCGGTGACGCGGACCCGTACAAGAAGCCGGACGAGGACGACGAGACGGACGGCGACGCCGCGGAATGACGCAGAAGACCAAGACGCCCGACGGGCTTGTCATCGTCGACAAGCCGTCGGGCTTCACTTCGCACGACGTGGTCGCCAAGATGCGCGGGATCGCCAGGACCCGCCGCGTCGGACATGCCGGCACCCTCGACCCCATGGCGACGGGCGTGCTCGTCCTCGGCGTCGAGAAGGCGACCAAGCTCCTCGGGCACCTCGCGCTGACCGAGAAGGAGTACCTGGGGACGATCCGGCTCGGCCAGGACACGCTGACGGACGACGCCGAGGGCGACATCACCTCGTCCACCGACGCCTCCAGGGTGACCCGGGAGGCCATCGACGCCGGGATCGCCAAGCTCACCGGCCGGATCATGCAGGTGCCGTCCAAGGTCAGCGCCATCAAGATCGACGGCGTGCGCTCGTACAAGCGGGCACGCGAGGGCGAGGACTTCGAGATCCCGGCCCGCCCGGTGACGGTCTCCTCGTTCGCGGTGTACGACATCCGGGACGCCGTGGCCGAGGACGGCACGCCGGTGCTCGACCTGGTCGTCTCCGTGGTCTGCTCGTCCGGGACGTACATCCGGGCGCTCGCCCGGGACCTGGGCGCGGACCTGGGCGTCGGCGGTCACCTCACCGCCCTGCGCCGCACCCGCGTCGGCCCGTACAAGCTCGACTCCGCGCGCACCCTCGACCAGCTCCAGGAGGAGCTGACCGTGATGCCGATCGCCGAGGCCGCCGCGGCCGCGTTCCCGCGCTGGGACGTGGACACCAAGCGGGCCCGGCTGCTGCTCAACGGCGTACGCCTGGAGATCCCCGAGGAGTACGCGGGGGTCGGCGCGGTGGCCGTGTTCGACGCCGAGGGCCAGTTCCTCGCGCTGGTGGAGGAACAGAAGGGCAAGGCGAAGAGCCTCGCCGTGTTCGGCTGAGGCCGACATCTGTTCATGCTCGGGCACCTGCCCGTGGAGCGGCGGTCACGGGGTTTCGTGCCCGCCGCTCCACGGTCCCCCCTCGGTTCCCCCACCCAAGGGTTTATCCATCCGCCCTGCCCTATTCACCCCTTCGGGCAGGCGCTCGGAGTGAACCGAGGGAGCGGAAGGGGGCGCGTTTCTCGCGTGATCTGTCCCGCTGATCATCTGGCGCCTACCGTCGGAAGAAGGAGCACGGCGGGGAGGTTCGAGCATGGCGGGACGGGGCCCGCGGGCCGGGAACGAGCAGACACCGGACGACGCCCGCCGCGCGCGGAACGAGACCCTGGTGCGCGTCTGCGACCTGGCCGGACGTCCACGCGGCGCGGGTTTCGTCGCCGACCACCACGGCACGGTGATCACCAGCCACGAGGCCGTCGACGGTCTGGCCCGCCTCGTGCTGCACGCCCCCGGCGACCGCAGCTGTGTGGTGACCGCCGATGCCGTGACCCCAATCCCCGAAACCGATCTGGCGCTCGTACGCACCGAGGGCCTCGGCCTCGACCCGCTCCCCGTCACCGTGCGCGAGAGGGTCGAGACCGGCACGTACGTCAGGATCCCCGCGGGCGGCTGGCGCGAGGCCCGGGTGCTGGGCAGCACCACCGTGACGTACGCGGCGACCGATCGCTTCCATCGCCTCGACGAGGCACTGGAGTTGGCGATCGGCACGGCCGGCGCGGACGCGCTCCGGCTGGGCGGCGGGGCGGCCGGGGGACCGGTCGTCGACGCCTCGACCGGGGCGGTGATCGCGGTGCTCGGCACCGCGCTGCGGACCGAGCACCGGGCGGCGGGTTTCGCGGTCCTCCTGCGCACCCCCGGCGTCACGGGTCCGCTCGCCGAACTCCTCGACCGCAACGCCACCACCGTCCCCGCGTACGGGGCCGATCTCAATCCGGCAGGCGTACTCGAACTCACGGCGACCTCGCTGGGCTCGGACGGCCCCGGGGCCGCGACCTCGGCAGGCACCGGCGGCGCGGCGCCCGCCACCGTGGAACGGGCCGCCGTCGTAAGGGAGTTCGCGTCCTTCGAGAGCGGCCCGGCCGCCGTCCTCGGACTCGTCGGCCCACCCGGCAGCGGCCGTACGACGGAACTCGCGGCGCTCGCCGCCCGCCGCACCCGCGGGGCCGCGCCGGCCCCCACGCTGTGGCTGCGCGGCGCCGACCTCCTCGCCACGGACACCTCCGTCGCCGACGCGGCCACCCGGACGCTGGAGCGGGCGGGACGGATCGTGGCGGCCCCGGAGGAGGGCACGCGCCGGGAGCCGGGGGTGCTGCCGCCGGGCGGGTACGACGGAGAGCTCGGCGACATCGGTCCCGACCGGCTGGCCCGGCTGGCACGGGCCGCCGGACGGCCACTGCTGCTCCTTCTCGACGGACCGGAGGAGATGCCGCCCGACCTCGCCCACCGGTTGCCCGAGTGGACCGAGGGCACGGCCGAGTGGCTGCGGGCGAGCGGGGCGCGGCTCGTCGTCGCCTGCCGCGCCGAGTACTGGGAGCAGGCGGGGGTCCAGTTCCCGGCCGAGTCGCTGCACCGGGCCGGTACCGACCCGGAGCCGTCGCTTCCGCCCTGCGTCCGGCTGGGCGGGCTGACCGAGGAGGAGGCGCGGCGGGTCCGTGCGCGGGCCGGGATCCCCGAGGGCGCGCTGGTGGCCGCCGACGCGCGGCATCCGCTGACGCTGCGGCTGCTGGCGGAGGTGCGCGCCGCGCTGCCTGACGCGCCGACCCGGCCACTCGACCGGGATGAGGTCTTCGCCTCCCATCTGGACCTGATGTGCCTGCGCGTCGCGGTCCGGCTCGCGGCGGCGAACGGCCTGCGCGGCACGGCCGTACGAAGGCTCGCCGCCCGGGTCTCCGGCCAGGTGCACGAGGCCGCGCGGCGTTGCCTGGGGCCCGGCCAGGGCCGGCTGGACCGCGCGTCCTTCGAGGCCGTCTTCCCCTGGGGTCCCGCACCGGGACGTGTCACCGGCTGGGCCTCCGCCGTCCTCACCGAGGGCCTCCTGGTCCCCGCCGGAAGCGGCTACCGGTTCGCCCATGAGGAGCTCGCCGACTGGATCCAGGGCACCCACCTGGATGTGGACCCGGCCCTGCACGCCCTGGTCCACCGGCGCCGCGAAGCCTGGCATACCGAGCGGGTACCGGCCCAGCGGACGCCCGCACACCCATCCGCCCAGAGCCGTTGCGTGCTCGTCCCGCGCCACCGCATCGGCCCCGTCGTGCAGGCACTCCTCCTATTGGCCCGGCACCAGGGCGCCGGTGCGCTGGCCCACCGCCTCGAAGACCTCGTCGAGGCCGTCGACGACCTGCTGGCGGAGGAGTCCGCCCAGACCGTGTACGGCACCCAGACCGGGGACGCCACCCCGAACGGCGACGGTGCCCCGACCGGGGACGGCACCTGGTGGGCCACCCACCTCCTCGCCGATGTCCTGGTGCGCGTACCCGACGCGACCCCGTACACCAGGGTGCTGCGGCTGCTCGCCGAGCGGATCGTGGCGTGGCGGACCGAAGGCCGAGGTGTGCCTGCGGAGTTCGGGCCCTCCTTCTGGGAGGCACTGCCGCTGCCGGAGGCGGAGAAGTTCGATCTGCTCAGGCGCCTGGTCGTCGTGGACGGGGCGCCGCGTCAGGCGAGCCCGGCCGAGGGGTCCCGCACCGCCGCCGGCGCCCACCGCCGCCGTCCCCCGGAGGCCCCGCGCTATCTGGACGCCGTCGCCCGACTCCTCGCCGCCGACCCCACCGCCGTACAACCCCACCTCACTCCCTGGTTCGACGACGACCGGCCGCTGCCCGCGACGCCCCACGCGACCGTGGCGACCGCCGCGCAGGCCCTGCTGTACGCGCACCGGCGGCGCGCCCTGGACGACCTCGCGGAGGCCCTGGTCGACCGTGCCCACCGGCGCGGGGACGAGCTGCTGGCCGCGCTCGCCGAGGAGGAGCCCTCGGCCGTGTGCCGGGCGGTGGACCGGTGGGCGCACGACGAGCGCCCGGCCCGGCGGGTGGCGGCGATGGCGTACGGGCTGCGCGCCGCGCCGCATGTGCGCGCCGAGGCCGACCGCGAGCTGCTGCGCTACGCGGCGCTGACCCTGCTCGCCAGTCCCGCCGACTGCGCGCTGCACGGTGGCGCGCTCGGCCTGCTCGTACGGGACCCGTGGACGCGGGCCCGGTACCTGCCGCAGGCGCTTGAGCTCTTTGCCGCGGGCGATCCGCGGCTGCCCGCCGGCGCGCTGGTCGCCGCCCTGAACACGCATCCCGACCCGGTGCTCGAAGCCTTTCGGGTCCGGCTGCGACAGCCGGGCGCGGACACCTCGGAGGCGCTGCGCACGCTCGCCGACGTCACCACGCCCGCGCTCGCCCGCCGTGTCGGCGTGCTGGTCAGGGAAGTGGTGGAGCTGTGCCCCGAGGCCGCCGCGCACGTGGCCGCGTACGTCGACCGGCGCCTCGAACACGGATCCGCGGCACGATCCGTCCTCTTCCCGCTGGTCACCGGTCTGCTGGTCGGCTGCCCGGCTCCGGTGCGGGCGGCCCTCGCGGCCGTCCTGGCGGCGCCGGGCAGCCAGGACTGCGACCCGTTGCGGCGCGAGCTGCTGGACCTGCTGCTCGCGCACGAGCAGGACCCGGCCGTCCTCGACACCCTGCTGCGGGCCGCCGCGGACGGCGCGGCCCGCCGGGGCGAGGAACCCACCCGTGAGCTGGTGCACCGCACGGGCCTGCTCCTCGTCCGCACCCCGGCCGGAGCCACCGGCTTCGACCGCGGTCTGGTCGAGCTGGCCCGTCAGGTCCCCGGCTTCGCGACCCTGGTGGCACGCTGGCTGACCGGCTCCCCCGACGAGTGGGCCGGGGTGGTCGGCCCGAGCACCCGCCGCGTGATCGAGAACCTCGCAGGGGTACGGGTTCCGGCCTGAACCGTGCGCGATGCGTCACACCCCGATGCCGATGCGAACCGAGCGCACTCGGCATGGCACCCTTAGAGCTGCGAATGAGGCAATGACGGACACGGGTTCGACAAGGAGCGGTCACAGTGCAGCGCTGGCGTGGCTTGGAGGACATCCCCGAGGACTGGGGGCGCAGCGTCGTCACCATCGGTTCCTACGACGGGGTGCACCGCGGACACCAGCTGATCATCAAGCATGCCGTGGACCGCGCCCGTGAGCTGGGCGTTCCCTCCGTCATGGTGACCTTCGACCCGCACCCCAGCGAGGTCGTGCGCCCCGGCAGCCACCCCCCGCTGCTCGCCCCGCACCACCGCCGCGCCGAACTGTGCGCCGAACTGGGTGTGGACGCGCTGCTCATCCTCCCCTTCACCACCGAGTTCTCGAAGCTGTCGCCCGCCGACTTCGTGGTGAAGGTCCTCGTCGACAAGCTGCACGCCAAGGCCGTCGTCGAGGGCCCGAACTTCCGTTTCGGCCACAAGGCCGCCGGCAATGTCGACTTCCTGCGCGAGCAGGGCAAGACGTACGACTTCGACGTCGAGGTGGTGGAGCTGTACGTGAGTGGTTCCGCCGGGGGCGGCGAGCCCTTCTCCTCGACCCTGACCCGGCGGCTGGTAGCCGAGGGCGATGTCGAGGGCGCGCGCGAGATCCTGGGCCGCCCGCACCGCGTCGAGGGGATCGTCGTCCGCGGCGCCCAGCGCGGCCGCGAGCTCGGCTTCCCCACCGCCAACGTCGAGACCCTCCCGCACACCGCGATCCCCGCCGACGGCGTCTACGCCGGCTGGCTGCACGTCGGGGGCGAGGCGATGCCCGCCGCGATCTCCGTCGGCACGAACCCGCAGTTCGACGGCACCGAGCGCACGGTGGAGGCGTACGCCATCGACCGCGTCGGCCTGGACCTGTACGGCCTGCACGTCGCCGTCGACTTCCTCGCCTACGTCCGCGGCATGGCCAAGTTCGACTCCATCGAGGCGCTGCTGGAAGCCATCGCGGACGATGTGAAGCGCTCGCGCGAGCTGATCGAGGCGTACGAGGGGGAGTGACTGCGTCGTACGCGGCAGGGGCGCCGGTGCTTTCAGAGGCACCGGGCGCCCCTTTTCACGTACTGAGTGCCCAGCTACACGCCCTCTGCTTCACGTACTGAGCGCCCAGCCGCACGCCCTCTGCTTCACGTACTGAGCGCCCAGCCGCACGCCACCTGCTTCACATACCGAGCCGTGCCCAGTGGCATGCCACCTGTGCTTCGCCGCTGCCGTTCAGTACCTCCGGGTCCTCGCCCCGGCAGGCGTCCGCGACGCCCGCCCGGTCGGCCTCTCCGCTCGCCAGGATCTGGCAGCGTGCGTGGAATCGGCAGCCGGTGGGGATGCGGGAGGGGTCCGGGGGTTCGCCGGTGAGGACCACCGGGTCGCCCGGGGCCTCCGGGAGGACGGACAACAGGGCCTGGGTGTACGGATGCCGGGGCGCGGTCAGGACCTTCTCCACCTCGCCCGTCTCCACGATCCGGCCCAGGTACATCACCGCGACCCGGTCGGCGATGTTCCACGCCAGCCCCAGGTCGTGGGTCACCACCAGGGCGGACAGGCCGAGTTCGGTGCGCAGCCGCAGGAGCAGGGCGAGGATCTCGCCGCGTACCGACGCGTCGAGGGAGGCCACCGGCTCGTCGGCGACGATGAGTTCGGGCTCCAGGACCAGCGCGCCCGCGATGACGACGCGCTGGCGCTGGCCGCCGGACAACTCGTGCGGGTAGCGCAGGAAGAAGCGCTCCGGCGGGCGCAGACCGGCCCGGGAGAGGGCTTCGGCGACCGCCGCCCGCTCGTCGCCGCCGTACCTGTGGATGCGCAGTCCCTCGGCCACCGCGTCGTACACCGTGTGCCGGGGGTTGAGCGAGCCGCTGGGATCCTGCAGGACCAGCTGGACGCGCTTGCGGTAGGCCTTGAGGGCGCGTGCGGAGTAGTCGAGCGGCCTTCCGTCGAAGGTGACGCGGCCGTCCGTCGGCGGGACCAGACCGAGCAGGGAGCGGGCCAGCGTCGTCTTGCCGCAGCCCGACTCGCCGACCAGGGCGACGATCTCGCCGGGGCGGATGTCGAGGTCGACCCCGTCCACGGCACGCGCGCGGTCGGCGCCGTGACGTCCGGGAAAGGCGATGTGCAGGCCCTCGGCCCGGAGCAGAGGAGCCGCGGTCACGGGGGGCACAGGGGTGGTGGTCATGGGGCGCTGCTCCTGGCTTCTTCGGCCGGGGTGCCCGGCTCGGGGACGGTCGCGCCGGCGTGCACACAGGCGGCCCAGCGCCCCGCACCCGCCTCCCGCAGTGCCTGATCCTCGCTCGCGCAGCTGTCCAGCGCCACCGCGCACCGGGGGTGGAACGTACAGCCGGACGGCAGCGCCGACGGGTCCGGTGGATCGCCCGGCAGTCCGCGCGGCGCGAACCGCGAGGCGGCGTCGCCGATGCGCGGGAACGCCGCCGACAGTGCCTTGCCGTACGGGTGCCGGGCCGCCTCGTACACCTGCCGGGCCGGGCCCTCCTCGACGACACGGCCCGCGTACATCACCGCGAGCCGGTCGCAGGTGTCGGCGAGCACAGCCAGGTCGTGGCTGATCATGATCAGGCCCAACTCCTGCTCGGCGACGAGCTGTTCGATCAGACGCAGGATCTGGGCCTGGATCATCACGTCGAGGGCCGTGGTCGGTTCGTCGGCGATGACGAGCCGGGGGTCGCAGGCCAGGGCCATGGCGATCATGACGCGTTGGCGCTGCCCGCCGGACAGCTCGTGCGGGTAGGCGCTCGCTCGGGCGGCGGGCAGACCCACGTGCTCCAGCAGTTCGCCGGTCTTCTGCCTCGCGCCCGCCGGGGTCGCCTTCTTATGGAGCAGGATCGGCTCGGCGATCTGGTCGCCGACGCGGTGCACGGCGTTGAGGGAGTGCATCGCGCCCTGGAAGACGATCGAGGCGCCCGCCCAGCGGACCGCCCGTACCCGTCCCCACTTCATCGTCAGCACGTCCTCGCCGTCGAGCAGGATCTCCCCGCTCGTACGGGTACCCGTGGGCAGCAGCCGCAGCAGTGCGAGCGCCAGCGTGGACTTGCCGCAGCCGGACTCGCCCGCGATACCGAGCTTCTGGCCCGCGTCGAGGGAGAGGTCCACGCCGCGCACCGCGGCCGCCCCGCCCGCGTACGTCACCTCGAGGTTCCTGACCTCCAGCAGGCGCCGCTTCGCCGGAGTGCTCATCGGGTCACCCCCAGCTTGGGGTTGAGGACCGACTCGACCGCGCGTCCGCACAGCGTGAACGCCAGCGCCACCACCGCGATCGCGACCCCCGGTGGCACCAGGTACCACCACTTGCCCGCGCTGACCGCGCCCGCCTCCCGCGCGTCCTGGAGCAGCCCGCCCCAGGACACGACCGTCGGATCGCCGAGCCCGAGGAAGGCGAGGGTCGCCTCGGCGAGGATCGCGGAGGAGATGATCAGGGTGGTCTGCGCCAGCACCAGTGGCATCACATTGGGCAGCACGTGCCGGGACATGATGTGCCAGTGCCCGCCGCCGAGCGCCTTCGCCCGCTCGATGTAGGGCCGCGACTCCACGGCGAGGGTCTGCGCCCGCACCAGCCGGGCCGTCGTCGGCCAGGTGGTGACGCCGATCGCCAGGATGATCGTGCCGATCGAACGCGACATCACGGTCATCAGCGCGATCGCGAGCACCAGCGTCGGCATCACCAGGAACCAGTCCGTGATCCGCATGATCACGGTCGAGTACCAGCCGCGGAAGTGGCCCGCGGTGATCCCGATCAGCGCGCCGATCGCGACGGAGAGCACGGCGGCGAGCAGCCCGACGAGCAGCGAGACGCGGGCACCCCACACCACGAGCCCGAGCAGATTGCGCCCGAACTGGTCGGTGCCGAGCGGGAATCGGGCACTGGGGCTCTCCATCGGGCCGCCCGGCGCGTCGGTCACGCTCTGCACGTCGGAGCCGACGGTCAGCGGCGCGGTCAGGGCGATCAGCGCGAAGAGGGAGAGGGCGGCCAGTCCGAAGACGCCCGCCCGGTGGGTGCGGTACTGCCGCCAGAAGCGCGCGGCGGAGTGGCGGCGGCGCTGCCAGGCGAGGGTGCGCGGGCCGACTGTGGCCACCTGCGGGGTTGCTTCGGTTGTCATCGGCCCGTCCGACTCGGTCGTGGTCATCGGCCCACCCGTGGGTCCAGCAGCGGATAGATCAGATCGGCCAGGGTGTTCATCACGATCACCGCCGAGGCGAAGACGAAGAACAGCCCCTGGACCAGCGGCAGATCGGGCACGCTCAGCGCCTGGTAGAAGAGCCCGCCCAGGCCCGGCCAGGAGAAGACGGTCTCGACGAGGATCACTCCCGCGACCGTCCGGCCGAGGTTGATGAAGATGAGGGTGACGGTCGGCAGCAGCGCGTTCGGCACGGCGTGCCGACGGCGGACGAGATCGTCCCGAAGGCCCTTCGCGCGCGCCGTCGTCAGATAGTCGCTGCCCATCTCGTCGAGCAGCGCCGAGCGCGTGACCAGCAGAGTCTGCCCGTATTCGACGGAGACCAGCGTCACCACCGGCAGGATCAGATGGTGGGCGACGTCGAGGACGTACGCGAAGCCCTCCTTGCCCCCCGACTCCATGCCGCCGGTCGGGAACAGGCCAGGGATCGGCCCCATGCCCACCGAGAAGACGATGATGAGCAGCAGACCGAGCCAGAAGGACGGGATCGAGTACAGCGTCAGGGCCAGACCGGTGTTGAGGCGGTCGCTCGTGCCGCCGCTGCGCCAGGCGGAGCGGGTGCCGAGGAAGATGCCGAGCGCGGTGTACAGGACGAACGCCGTGCCGGTGAGCAGGAGGGTGTTCGGCAGCGCTTCGGAGATCTTGTCGATGACGGGGGCCCGGAACTGGTACGAGGTGCCCAGGTCGCCGGTGAGGGCCTTGCCGCAGTAGTCGGTGAACTGCTGCCACAGCGGCAGATCGAGTCCGAACTCCGTCCGGTAGTGGGCGAGTTGCTCGGCGGATACCTGACGGCCGCCCGTCATGTACTTCACCGGATCGCCGGGGATGAGCCGGAAGAGGAAGAAGCTGGTGACGAGGACGGCCAGCAGCGAGACGGCCGCGCCGCCCAACTTGCCCGCCACATACCGCAGATACGCGGTGGTGGTGCGCGCCCGTGGCCCGCGGACCGACGGCCCGGCCAGGGCCGGACCGTCGGTCGCCTCGACCAGCGAGGGTGTTGCCTCAGCGGTCATGAACTACTCATTCGCTCGTACGTTCATGGGGTGCCCGTGGGGGTCGGGAGACGGGGGACGGGTGGCAGGGGAGGTCTACTCGCGGTCCTCGGCCGTGGCACGGCGTCGCATCGCGAAGAACGCCCCGACGCCCGCGAGAACGACGACGCCCGCGACGATGCCGATGATGACGCCCGTCGAGCTCGAACCGTCGGAGGACGCACCGGAGGCGTCGGCCGGAACCGCCGACCACCAGCTCCAGTAACCGTCCTGGCCGTAGATGTTGCCCGCGGCCTTGGGCATCGTCTCGATCGACTTGATCTGGTCGGTGCGGTAGGCCTCGACCGCGTTCGGGTACGCCATGACGCTCATGTACCCGGTCTCGTAGAGCCGCGACTCCATCTGCTTGACGATGTCCGCCCGCTTGGCGGTGTCGTACTCGGCGAGCTGCTGGTCGTACAGCTCGTCGTACTTCTTGTCGCAGATGAAGTTGTCCGTGGCGCCCGTGTCCTTGGGGGTGGCGGGCAGCGCCCCGCAGGTGTGGATGGACAGCACGAAGTCGGGGTCCGGGTTGACGGACCAGCCGTCGAAGGCCAGGTCGTACTTGCCGGCCAGCCAGGGGTCGGTCACGTTGTCGAGGCAGTTGAGGGTGACGCCGATGCCCAGCTTGCCGAACCACTCCTTCACGTACTGTCCGACCGCCTTGTCGTTCGGGTCGGTGGCGTGACAGAGGATCCGGTAATCGATCGGCTTGCCGTTCTGCTCGACGCGCTTGCCGTCGGCGTTCTTCTTGTAGCCCGCCGCGTCGAGGAGCTGGGCCGCCTTGGCCGGGTCGTACGCGAGCTCCTGGCTCGCCGACGGCTTCCAGTAGTACGTGGAGAAGCGCGGCGGGATGTATCCCTCGCCCTCGACGGCGTGGCCCTGGAAAACCTTGTCGATGAGGGTCTTCCGGTCGATCGCCATGAAGAGCGCCTGGCGCACCTTCTGGTTCAGCAGCGACTCGGCGCCGTCACCGAAGTGCTTGCCGTCCTTGGACTGGGCGCCGGGGTTGGTGGCCAGGGCGTAGAAGCGACGGCCCGGAGCGTCGTTGACCTTGATGTTCGGCTCGCCCTTGAGGGACGCGGCCTGGGCGGGGGTCAGCGCGGGGGAGCCCGCGACGAAGGAGACCTCGCCCTTGCGCAGGGCGGCCACCGCGGCGTCCTGGTCCTTGAAGTACTTGAAGACCAGCTCGTCGAACTTGGGGGCGCCGCGCCAGAAGGTCTTGTTCGGCTTCAGCCGCACATAGCTGTCGGCCTTGTAGTCGGTCAGGACGAACGGCCCGTTGCCGACGATCGGGAAGCTCTGGTCGTTGTTGAACTTCGAGAAGTCCTTGACCTTCTCCCAGATGTGCTGGGGGACGATCGGCACATCGAGCGCGCCCATCGTGGCCTGCGGCTTCTTCAGCTCGATGACGAGCTGGGTGGGGCTCGGGGCGGTGACCTTCCTGAAGTTGGTGACGAAGCTTCCGTTGGCGGTGGCCGCGCCCTGGTCCGTCATCATCTTGTTGAACGTCCACGCCGCGTCCGCGGCGGTGGCCTGCTGACCGTCCGACCACTTGGAGTTCGAGCGGATCGTGTAGGTCCAGGTGAGCTTGTCGGCGGACGGCTCCCACTTGGTGGCCAGGCCCGGGACGGTGTGGTTGTCCGCGGGGTCGTAGTTGGTCAGGTACTCGTACATGAGCCGGTGGATGCTCGTACTGAGCAGGCGCGAGGCCAGGAAGGGGCTCAGCGAGTCGACGCTCTGCGCGACCGCGACGGTGAGGACCTTCTTGCTCTCCTTGGCCTGCTGGCTCCCCTTGGCCTGGGCCTCTTGCGGGGCCGGGTTGAGCGGGGTCGCGAGAGCGGCGGAGAGGGTGAGCGCGGCGGCGGCTGCGGCGGCGAGGAGCCGGGGGCGCAGACGTCCTCTGTTGGGCTGATCGTGTCTGTTCATGGGTCGGTGACCTCGCGTCATCGCTCGCACAGGGATGGCTGGTTGACCTACTGGATCAGGGTGATCGGGGGACGCCGGCGGGATTGATGTGTGTGTCTATCAGCGGCGGTCTCGGCGCGTCAACGGCGCGTGAACCCCGTGTGGCCTGCGGAAATAACGAGTTGGCGCGGATTTTTCGCTCATTGGTTCAGACCGGTGAAGCCCTCCTGGCCAGGGGGTGACGCCCTGTTTCGTGCCTGGACACACGAAGGCCCGCACCCTGGGGGAAGGGCGCGGGCCTCGGCGAGAAACGGTGCCCCTGAAGGGCCCGATCGGGTTACTGATGTCTGGTTGTCGACGTCTGGCGTCGATGGCCGGTTACTGCTGTGGGGGTGCGGGCGGGGGAGGGGTCTGAGGGGCCTGGCCCTGGTACGGCGGGTAGGGCTGACCCGGCTGACCCGGCTGGCCGGGCTGGAACTGCTGGCCCGGCTGCGGATAGGCCTGGCCGGGCTGCGGGGGTCCCGCGTACGGCTGGCCCGGCTGCTGGGGATAAGGCTGCTGCCCCGGCATCGGCGCTCCAGGCACTCCCTGCGGGTAGGGGTACTGACCCGGCATCGGCGGCGCGGCCACCGGCGGCGGGTTGCCGTCGTTCGTCCACAGCCCGTGCGACTGCTGGTGCCGGACGATGTCCTCGGCGACCAGCGCGGACAGGTTGAAGTACGCCTCCCGCACCTTGGGCCGCATCATGTCGAGGTCGACCTCGGCACCCGCGGCCAGGTGCTCGTCGAAGGGCACGACCACGACACCACGGCAGCGCGTCTCGAAGTGGCCGACGATGTCCTCCACCTTGATCATCTTGCCGGTCTCGCGGACACCGGAGATGACGGTGATGGAGCGCGACACCAGTTCCGCGTACCCGTGCGCCGACAGCCAGTCCAGCGTCGTACTGGCACTGCTGGCACCGTCGACGGACGGAGTGGAGATGATGATGAGCTGGTCGGCGAGGTCGAGCACCCCACGCATGGCGCTGTACAGCAGACCGGTGCCCGAGTCGGTCAGGATGATCGGGTACTGCTTGCCCAGGACGTCGATCGCGCGCCGGTAGTCCTCGTCGTTGAAGGCCGTGGAGACGGCCGGGTCGACGTCGTTGGCGATGATCTCCAGACCGGAGGCGGCCTGCGAGGTGAACCGCCGGATGTCCATGTACGAGTTCAGGTACGGGATCGCCTGCACGAGGTCACGGATGGTGGCCCCGGTCTCGCGGCGCACCCGTCGCCCGAGCGTGCCCGCGTCCGGGTTGGCGTCGATCGCGAGGATCTTGTCCTGCCGCTCGGTGGCGAGCGTGGAGCCGAGCGCGGTGGTGGTCGTCGTCTTGCCGACACCGCCCTTGAGGCTGATGACGGCGATCCGGTAGCACGACAGCACCGGCGTCCGGATCAGCTCCAACTTCCGCTGCCGCTCGGCCTCTTCCTTCTTCCCGCCGAGCTTGAACCGCGAGGAGGCGCCGGAGGGACGACCGCTCTTGGCCTTCTGCTTCTTGTTGTTGAGCAGCCGGTCGGAGGACAACTCGACCGCGGCCGTGTACCCGAGCGGGGCGGCGGCCGGGTTGGTGGGCTGACGCTGGTCGTGCTGGATCGGCTGCGGCCAGGCGGCTCCGGTACGGGGGTCCACGGGCGGCTGAGGCTGTGCCTGCTGGGCCTCCGGCTGCGGGCCCGGGTGGGGCTGCTGCGGGAAGCCGTAGCCGCCCTGCTGGGGCGCGTTCGGAGCCGGGGGCTGGGGGAAGCCGTAGCCCGACTGCGGGCCGGGGGCCTGCGGTGCGGGGGGCTGGGGCGGGTTGGCCTGCGGCGCGTCGGTGTGTGGCGCGGCGGCCTGCGGTGGGGTCGGCTGGGGAGCGGGGGCGCCCGTCTGCGGGAACCCGTAGCCGCTCTGCTGCGGTCCCGGCTGGGACGGGACGGGGGCGCTCGGCTGTGGGAACCCGTAACCGGTCGGCGGGGCCGGGGGGTTGGGCGCGGCGGGAGCCGGGATCCCGGGGTGCGGGAAGCCGTAACCGTCCTGCGGCGCGGGCGGAGCGGGCGGCGCGGGTACGGGAGCGTCGGCGACCGGCGGGGCCACGGGGCCCGGCGCGGGCGGCGTGCCCTGCGGATGCCAGGCGGTGGGCGCGGGCTGCGGAGCCTGCGGCTGGAACGGCGGCTGCGGCTGGGCGACCGGCGGTTGCGGCGGGACCGCGGGCTGGGCGGACGGCGGTCCCGGGTGGGGCTGCTGCTGGGGGAAGCCGTAGCCACCCTGCTGGGGCGGCACGGGGGGCTGTCCCAGCGCGGAAGTGGGCTGCGGCGGGACGGGGTCCTGGCCCTGCGCGGCCGTCGGTTGCGGCTGCTGAGGGGGCCCGGGCTGGGGTGGCACGACCGGCTGGGGCGAGGGCCACTGGGCCGCGGGGGCCGGGGCGGCGGGCTGGTAGGCGGGCGGCAGCGGCGGCAGTCCGCTCTGCGGCATCGGCGGGGGAGCCCAGGCGGGTGCGGCGGCCTGCGCGTCCTGCGCTATGTCGGTCCCGGCGTTCGGCGAGGTGTCCTGGGGCCAGTCGTCGAAGACATCGGTCTCCTGCGCCGCCGCGTCCGGGGTTACGGGGGCCTCGGGAGCGGAGTCCTGAGGCGTGGTCTCCGCCGTCGCGGCAGCAACGAGCCGCTCGCCCTCCGCGTCAGTGGCACCCTCGGTACCCGCGGCACCCTCGACGTCGCCGTCAGAGGCACCCGCGGGCTCCTTGGAGCCACCGTCGGCGGCTGCTGCCGCTGCGGCGTCCTCGGAGTCGTCGGCGCCCGTGTCGGCCGCAACCTCCGAGGCCTCGGCCTCACCGCGCGGGCCGTCTTCACCACCGGTCGGGTCCGTCACGTCGGCCCCGACGTCCGTGGACTCCTGCCTGTGTCCCGCGGCGGACTCGGTGGCGTCGGAGCCGTCGCCCACGGGGCTGTTGTCGGAGCCGTGGCCCGCAGGGGCGGCGCCGGTGCCGTCGTGCTCGCTCGTGCCCGCGTTCGCGCCTTCCGCCGGCGAGGGCACCTCCCCGCCTGCCGCGGCCTCACCGGAGGCAGGGGCGGACTGCTGCTCCCCGGCCGGCACGGCGGGCGCGCTCAGCTCGAAGTCGCCGCCGGTCGTGTCCTCGCCTTCCGGTCGGTCACCCACCGGCTCGCCCTCGGCGGCCGCGGTGTCCCCGGCCGGGCCGGCGGACGTTTCCTCGGCGGTCCGGGCCGTGGCCTCCCGCTCCGCGAACTCACGTTTGAGCGCGGCGGCGGAGAACCGCATGGTCGCGCCGCTCTCGATGTCACCGCTCCCGAGGCCGGCCTCGTCGGCCGGTACGGTCGGCGGCGTCCAGGCAGGCTGCGGTCCGGACGCGGGCACGGCCGGAGACACCGGCGCTGCCGGCGGAACGGGCGCTGCCGACGGAACCGGTGCGGCCGGGTCGAACGACACCGGCGCAGCGGACGGCGCGGGAGGAGCCGGGGGAGGTGGAGTCGGCGAGGCCTGGGCCGAATGGCCCGACGCGTTCTGCGTGTACCAGGCGGGCGGCGCGTAGTCGATGGTGAACTCGCCCGTCGCCTCGACGGCGGACTCCGCGTCGGACTGGTCATCGCCGGGTGTGGCCCAGCCCCCGCGGATCCCGTCCCGATCGCTGTTCACAATTCCTCCTGGTGTGGTCAAGCACCCTCAATGCCGTGCTGACGCGACCGTTCGCTTCGTGTCTGTCTTCGCGTCTGTTCGTGCGAAGCGCGGGCGGGTCCGTCGACGGGTGGGTCGAGGGATACGGGTCGCGCCCGGTCCCAGCCTAATCACCACGAGCGCCACGACGGCAGGCCCGTCCGCCCCTCCGCACGGGTCCGCTCCGTCACACCTTGCCCAGAAGCGGCGTACGCACGCGTCAGGGGAGTAAACAAAACGGGCAATCGTGGTGAACAAGCTGGGCACGGCAAGGGGGAAATCATTCCCAAAGGTCCAATTACGGACTGATGTTGAGTCGTCGACGCCCGGGGACGCTCGGTCAGTCCATCCTGCGCGGCGTACCGAACAATCCGGTCTCGGCGTCCGTCGGCTGAGTCATCACGTACTGCCGGTCGCGGTCGGCGCACCAGAGCGTGACCCCGTCGGCGAGCGTGGGCAGTGAGTCCACATCACCTCGGGGCAGCGCCAACGCCCGCCCGATTTCAGAGGCTTCATCCGGTGAGACCCGCTGCACGCCGACGAGCCGCGCCTGCCGCAGCAACCGGGGGGCCGCCGGGCTGAGATACGGCAACAGCGTCAGCACCGACTGCCAGGGGCCGGAGACCACACGCCCGCGCGGCGGCCGCATCCCGCAGTCGCGCACCACCAGCACCGGGTTGCCGGCCGAGGAGCCCTGCGGCGGAACCCGTCCCACGTCGTGCACACTCATGCCGTTCTGCCCGCCGCCCATGGCGTGCACCATCTGCATCCAGGCCGGCGCCCGTCCCGTCTCCACGGCGACGCGCGCCCCCGTGGCCGCCGCTCTCAGCGCGAGTACCTGCGCGGTCCAGAGACCGCCGATCAGGACGACGTCGTACGGCGTCGGCCGGTTGAGCCCCAGCACGGCGGGCTGCCCCTCGGCGTCCACCCCGATGACGACCCCGTCGTCCCCGATGGGCAGCGCGAGCGAGTCGACCTCTTCCACGGACAGCGAGTGCCGCCCGTGCCGGGGCCCGATCAGCCCGAACCCGCTGCGCAGACGCCCACGCCCACGCTCCGCGAGCGAGCCGGGAGAGCCGGCCGATCCGCTCCCCGAAGCTCCACGAGCTCCCGGATCCCCCGAAGCCCCGGACGGCCCCGAAGCCCCGAACCCACCCGAATTCCCGTTCCCGTACGCCCCCGAGGCGGTGGCTCCACCTGTGGTCATGGCCATCAGCGAACACCCCCGAGAGGCAGCGTGGCGAGCACACCGGGCAGCTGCTCGCGATCGAGCCGGGCCAGCCCCGTGCCGGCCTGGCGGGCGGCGTGCTCCAACGAACGGCGTGCCGCGACCAGTTCGTCGTCGCTGCGGCCCGTCACTCGCATGTGCCCGCACAGCGACACTTCTTGGCGCTCTCCGCGCCGCAGCGTCAGACTGAAGGTGGTGGCCAGTGCGGGCACGGCCGTGAGCAGCGCGACGAGTTGCGGCAGGGAAGGTCCACCGCCACCGCCCAGTTGGGGCCAGCGCCGCACCCAGTACGTCGTGTGTCTGCGGTTGTCGCAGCGCCAGCTGCGGCCGGACTCCTCGGTCCGCCGCGCGGGCAGGTCGGTGCGTCCCGCCTCGGCCGTCACCAGAGGGTTGGCGCACGCCGAGGTCGCCACCGCGGCCGTCAACTCCTCCTCATTGAGCACCGTGGTACGAAAACCCGCCCCCGTGAGCCGACTCGCGAGATGGTCAGCGGCGCGCACGACGCACTTCTGCGCGCCGACGAGTCCACCCCCGCGCGCGGCCACCGCCTCCGGGCACAGCTCCGGATCGAGCTTCAACGCGATCCAGGTGATGCGCACGGCGGGCGCTCCGGTCTGCTCCTGCAGCGGCGCGTAGTTGCTGACGGCCACGGACTGCTGCGGCAGGTGCAACGCGGGCGCGGGCTGCGTGTGCAGCACGATCTGTGCCGACTCCAGATGGATGTCGTCCACGTCCAGCGTGTCCCGTACGAGCCCGAGCGGGAGCGGCTGACGGCTCCGCTCGGCGCGCAGCGCGGTCGCGTCGGCCTCCACCTGAAGGACGGCGGTCACGAACGTACCGTCCCCGATCACGCCGACGGGCCGCCGGTCCTGCGCGCTGTACGCGGAGGTCCGCAGGCCCGGATCGCACTCCACGGCGGGGGCGAGACCGGGCTCCGTCCCGGGCGGTATCGGCGTACTCGCCGCGCGCCGCTGCCGCGCCCGCAACGCCCGTGCCGTGGCGAGCCATTCGGGCAACGAGCGGCCCCGGCGCCGTACGAAGGCGAGGAGGACGAGTGCGACCGCGACGACAGCGGCCGGCATCAGCGCGAACGGACCGACGATCCACCCGACGAGCAGCGCGGCGGCGGCGATTTCCAACAGAACGATCCGTTGCAACCGGAACGACCCCGACTGCCCGGGACGCACCTTGAGATGCAGCGCCCCCGTCTGCCCCTGAGCCCTCGCGGGCGGCACGGACCGCTGTGACCGGGGTGCCGAGGAGCCCTGCTCCCGCGACCGGTCACGCGACCGGAACCGCGTTCCGGAAGCCATCACTGCATCCCCCCGTTTTCCTTACAACTCATTGGAACAACGCCACCACACAGGGCCCTTGAAGGCCCCGATACCCTACCCGCTCCACAAGACCGATCCCTTACCAGGCATAGTAGGGGGCCGGTCTGACAACGGAGGGCGGGGGACGGTGTACCCCCGAGCGCCGCCAGGCGATACACGGGGAGAATCAGGCACACATGGCATCTCGGCGGGACCAGCTCAACGCCTACACCTTCGCGAAGCGACGCATGCTCGCGTCCTTCGTCCAGTCGTCTCCCGACGGTTCGGAGGAAGGGGCGCCGCGCCCGTTGCGGGCCGTGTTGCCGGGCACTCTCGTCGGCGTGATCATCATGGCCGCGTTCGGGGCGTGGGGGATGTTCAAACCGACTGCCCCACAGGGCTGGGACGCCGTCGGCGAGAAGGTGATCATCGCCAGCAAGTCCACCACCCGATACGTGGTCCTCAAGACCGACGGCAAGGTCCAACTGCACCCGGTCCTCAACATGGCGTCCGCGAAGCTCCTGCTCAAGACGGGCAAGGGCGACGTCGTCACCGTCGACGAGTCCATCCTCGACAGGGGCACCATCCCGCGCGGAGTCACCATCGGCATCCCCTACGCCCCCGACCGGCTTCCCGCCGCCTCCGAGGCGGGCTCCACGAAGCGCTGGGCCGTCTGCGAACGCCCGAGCGCGGGCGGCAGGTCCATCCAGAAGGCCGCGTTCGTCCTGGCCTCACGCGACATGGACAAGACCGAGGGAAGCAAGCAGAAGCTGCGGGGCGGCGAACTGCTCTACGTCGTAGGCCCGGACAAGACCCGCTACATCGTCGACACGAGCGGCACGTCGTACGAGGTCGACAAGAACGACGAGTTGCTGCTGCGCACGCTCGTCGGCTCCGGCCGCGAACCACAACGGGTGTCCAAGGAGTGGCTGGAGACCCTGCACCCGGGCGACCCCATCACCTTCCCGAAGGTCGAGGGGCAGATCGGCACCGCCGCCGGCGTCCAGGGCAGCCTGTCCGACGAGGCGAACAAGGTCGGCATGGTGCTCAAGGCGCCCAACGGCGCGACCGAGCAGTACTACGTCGTGGAGCAGGGAAAGGTGGCTCCTGTCTCGGACTTCACCGCGAAGCTGCTTCTGAACAGCAGCGACCTGGTCAGCCTCGGCCAGGCCGGCAAGGCTCTCGACGTCAGCGCCGGAGCCTTCGTTCCCAATGCGGCCGGGTTCGCAACGGACCACGCCTGGCCGAGCCGCATGCCCGTTCCCGTCAACGAGGCGGACGCATCGGACGGGCACCGCAACACCGTCTGCAACGTCCTGCGCGACGTCGACAAGGCCAAGGGCACAACGACGCTCAGCACTTGGGCGGGCACGGACTTCCCTGCCACCCTCCCGACCGGTTCCTCCAGCGCGTACGTCACCCCTGGCTCCGGTCAGCTCTACCGACAGTTCCAAGGCGAGGAGACAACGGCGGGAGGTGTCTTCCTGGTCACCGACACCGGCCTGCGCTATGCGATGCAGTCCAACGACGACAGCGCCACGAGTGACGCGGGCATCGGCACTACGGCCAAGGAGCGCAAGCAACTCGAGCAGGAAGCCCGCCTGGCCCAGATCAGCCTGGGCTACTCCGACGTGGACCCGGCGCCCATCCCGGCCGCCTGGTCCAAGTTCCTGCCCACCGGCCCCCGTCTGTCGACATCGGCGGCACGCCAGCCGCAGGGTTCGTAAGGGGGAGTCCATGTCGTACGCACCGGTCGCAAGGCCTCTTCGTACCGTCGTCGTCATGGCCGCGACGATGCTCGCTTCCACTGTCACCGTCGCCCTCGCACCGCTCGCGTCCGCGGACACGTCCACGGACCAGTGCACCTTCCCGAACAAGAAGTACGCGGGACGCCCTTGGGCGCTGCAACGCGTCCTGCTGGACGAACTGTGGAGCCAGTCAAAGGGCAAGGGCGTACGGGTGGCTGTGATCGACACGGGCGTGGACGTGAAGAACCCGCAGCTCACCCACGCCGTGGACACGGCGGCAGGTCTCAACCTCCTCCCGAAGAAGCTGAAGGACGACAACGGAGGCCCGATCGCACGCGGCAAGGAGAACGGCACGACGGACACGGTCGGCCACGGCACCCGCGTGGCGGGCATCATCGCGGCCCGGCCCATCTCCGGCACCGGATTCGTGGGCCTGGCTCCCGAGTCGACGATCATCCCCATCCAGCAGAACGACGCGGAGGGCCACGGCACGGCTGAAACCCTGGCCACGGCCATCCGCGACGCGATCCGGGCCAAGGCCGGCGTCATCAACATCTCTCAGGACACCTCGAACGCGGTGAAACCGGCCCCGGATCTGCAACGGGCGGTGGACGAGGCACTGGCCGCCGGCATCGTGGTCGTGGCGTCGGCGGGCAACGACGGCCTGGGCGGCAACGACAAGGAGACCTACCCGGCCTCGTACCCCGGTGTCCTGGCGGTCGCCGCCTCGGACCGCAACAACGAACGCGCTTCCTTCTCGCAGTCCGGCGACTTCGTGGGCGTGGCGGCCCCCGGCGTGGACATGATCTCCACCGTCCCCAAGGGCGGCCACTGCTCCGACAACGGCACCAGCTTCTCGGCCCCGTACGTCGCCGGAGTCGCCGCTCTGATCAAGGCGAAGCACCACGACTGGACCCAACAGCAGATCGTGGCCCAGATCGAACAGACCGCGGAACGCTCGGTGGCGGGCCATGACCGCCTGGTCGGCTGGGGAGTGGTCGATCCGGTCCGCGCCCTGACGGAGGACGACCATCCCATCGAATCGCCCAACCCTGACGAGGGTCTCTCGAAGGCCGAGGCCCCGACCCCGGCAAAACTGCAACTGGGCGAAACCCCGGACGAACGGAACGCACGACTGGCCACGTACGTGGCTGTGGGGGCGGCGGTTGTGCTGGCGGGGCTCAGCGGGGTGGCGGTGGCGGTGCGGGACGCGCGGCGGAGGAAGCGGCGGGTGGCGGGGGCGGAGTGACGGCCTGGGGCACATGGCTGTTCTCGACATCTCCGATGCCCGGCCACTGACTTGTCGGACACCCATCGCGGTCATCGAAAGGACCTCTCCGCGTGAGCTTCGGCCCACCTCCTTCCATGTACACACACTCCGCTCTGACAGCGGACGGCATACGAAAGAAACGCCGCAGGAGACTCTTCGGTGGCGTGGCAGCCCTGCTGATCGGGGCGCTGTGCGCGGGCAGTTGGCTCCTCTGGCACGGTGACGGCGACTCGGTGCAGACAGCCGACAAACCGTCGGCCAGTGCCGAACAGGGTCCGCTCGACATCCGGGAGACGGTCGAGAGCCGCCCCGCGAACACAGCTGGACGCATGGCCTTCAGGTTCTCCGCCGACGACATGGCGCCCGGCGAGTCGCACGCGATGCCGGGCATGTGGGCGACGGACAAGATCCTCGCCAAGGGCATCAACAGAACCCTCGTGGGCTTCAAGATCGGCAAGGATGCCACCACGGGCGACGAAAGCTGGCGCATCAGACTCGCCGGACCGATCTGCGGAACGACGCGTCATGTCACCGTTGGGGACCGCACGGCGGTCCTGTTCCGGTCCGGTGTCGACACCCACGCACCGTGCGATCACGTGGCCTTCGTCGACCTCGACACGGGCAAGAGGCTTTGGGAGGCCCGGTTCTCCAAGGTGAACGCCCTCTACGACACGCCGAGTGTGACCATGACGCGTGCCACGGTCGCTGTGGCGTGGGGCAAGGGCTCGCAGGCGTATGACATGGACCAGGGAAAACTCCTCTGGACGAGTACCCCTCCCCCCAAGTGCAAGGACGGGGGCCTGGCCGGCGGACGTGCCCTGCTCATCCGGACCGACTGCTTCGACGAGAAGAGCCTCGCCGGGTCGTATCGGGTCCGGAAGGTCGACCCCCGCACAGGCAAGGTCAAATGGACGTATCAGGTCGCCAAGGGCGTTCAGAGCGTCTACCTGGTGTCCGCCGAACCCGCCGTCCTCGCCGTGGCGGCGGGCGACGTCGAGATCACCGACCTGATCTCCCTCGACGAACAGGGCAAGTACCGTGTCACGATTCGCGTCGAAGGGGGCCACTACGTCGCCGACTGTGTCGATGACGAGGAGGACGGGGCGGTGGACAACTGCCCGACGATCGTGGTCGGAGACGGCCAGGTCTTCCTGACGAGCAGGGAGGACCCCGACGGAACCATCGTGAACAACTCCAACTGGATCATCGGATTCGACCTCGCGACAGGGAAGACGGTCAAGAAGTTCGAATCAGGTCATGACCAATTGCTGCATCCCCTGCGGATGAGCGGTGACCAGCTCCTGGCACTTCGCGAGAGCAGCGATCACATCACGCCCATGGGACTCGTCAGCCTGAACCCGCGAACCGGCAAGGAAACCCCGTACCTCTACTTCGATCTGCCCTCCGAAGCCTGGACGCTCACAGACCCGACACTGAACGACATCATCGTGCAGAGCGGACGGATCTTCTTCGGCACGAAGCAGGCGAGCGGGCCGAGCACTGCCAAGGAGAAGGCCTGGGAGTGGCTGGTTCTTGGGGTGGGGAGTGCGGGGTAGATCGTCGAACGGGTGCCCGTCCCTTGCGAGTTCGCAATGGCTACACAGCAACGCCGAATGAGTAGGAGTACTCAGGTCCGTCGCCCTGTGGGCCACGTAGTGTCGAGTGGCGGCACGGGCTCAGGCGAGCGCGAGGGCGCGGTGAAGAAGCAGTGAAGCTTCGCTGGGTGGTAGCACAGCTGTTGCATATAGCAGTTGGGGCTGTCATAGGAAACGACTAGAGTGATGTCGTTGCGGATATGAACGCTTGAGGGGTGCAGTCGCCCGGAGCGGGCGACAAAACGGGGAGGGAAGGCGTCATGCTTCCTGCGGACATGACAGGTGGGGCGTCGCCAAGCACAGCCGCGGACCTGAAGGTCGGCGCCGACGTGCTGATGACGTTCAAACAGCGCATCGACAAACTCTTGTCCGAGTTCGAGGACTCGGCGGGCAGCGCGTCCAAAGTGGGTGCGCACCGCGTCTCGCGCACTTCTCTCAGCGGGCACGGCAGCCCCTTCCATGAGGCTGACGCCCTGTTCACTCAGTACGAACAGGTTCACGAGCACATCACGCAGCTCTCCAAGACGCTGGGGCTCCAGATCGAGGCCATGGGCATCGCGACGCAAGGCGCGCAGAACGGCTTCGACGGCCTCGATGACGACCAGCGGCGCCGTTTCTGGGAGATCCAGATCGAGACCGACCGCCTGTACAGCGAAGCCCAGCAGGAGAAGTCCGGCGAGGGTGAGAAGAAGCTGAGCGACGCGAAGAAGTCCACGAAGGGACTCCAGTAGTGAGCGGGGACGACAAGGCGCCGAAGGAGCTGACTGATCAGCAACGCGTCGACGTTCAGGTCGGCCAGGTCGACGCGGTGTCCGGTGTGTCGAACGTGATGCACGACGCGTTCGGATTCAAGCGCGTCCGCCTGCTGACGTACGGGAAGGTCACGGACTTCGAGGACCACAAGCTCAACGCCATGATCGACCTGGTCCATCAGGCGGACCCCGCCGACCTGGAGCATGCCGGCGAGACGTTGGCGAAGGCGAGCAAGGCGATCAACGAAGCCGCCGCAGAGCTCCGACGTCACCTCAAGCATGCGGGTGAGGACTGGCAGGGCGAGGCCGGCAAGGCGTTCCAGAAGTGGGGAGAGGGCCTCGCCACGCACACCGAGAGCCTGGCCACGTACGCCGACGGCGCCGGGGTGCAGGTCGCGGCCGCCGCGACGGGGCTCGCATCCGTGCGCAGCTCGCTGCCGCCACGGGACACCCGCCCTGCCCTCGACCAGAAGAAGCCGGGGCAGCTCCCGGTACTCCAGCAGTTCGAGGGCAACAAGCAGTATGCCGAGGCGGTCCAGGTCGAGAAGGACCGGCAAGAGGCGATCAACCAGATGAACCGCCTCGCCTCCTTCTACTCGGTGTCCGGGTCCGAACTGGCGAAGCTGGACCCGCCGGCTTTTCAGTCGATGCCGGATGTGGGGATGCCGCCTGCGGACGAGGCACCGAGTGGAGGTACCAATGGTCCCACGCGTCACTCCGACCTGAGCTCAGTCCACCAAGCGGTTGCGGGTGCGAGCGAAGGCAGTCGTGTGTCCCACAGTGATAGCGATTCTGGGAACGGCCGACTTGCCTCTGCGCATCCAACTGTGGACACAAGTGTCGGTCCGCATCGCCCCACTGTCGGTACGGAGATCAACACCGTTGGCACGCTGCCGCCAGAAACCGCGAAGCCGGTGCCAGTGTTCCCCCCTTCCACGGCAACGGGACCCGGTGCGCCTTCTGGGGGAATGCTCCCGCCCCTAGGGACCGGCGTGGTACCTCCCGCCTTCGGAGGCCCGGTCGCGCGCGCTGTCGGACTTGGCGGAGGAGCGGGCGGCAGGACTCCCGGATCGGCTCAAGGACGGGTCACCACCTCTGAGGGAACCACTGCTGGAGGTCGCACAGGACGCGGCCCCGCGGGACCGATCAGCCGCGCATCCGCGCTTGGCCAGCAGGGTGCCCGTGGGCCTGCATCTGCGACGGGCAGGTCGCCCATGGGGCGGGGTGTCACCGGCGGAATGCCCAGAAGCGCGGGTACGACTGGTTCACGCACCGGCGGCACGCCGGGCGGGCGGGTGGGCGGCGTTCCCGGTCAGCCTGCGGCACGGACCGGCCCCGGAGCCACGGGCGCTGCGCGTACGGGCGGCGTGGTCGGTGGCAGGCCCACTTCTGAAACGGGCCCGAGTGGGACTGGTGCCAGGGTTCCGCGTGGGACGGTCATCGGTGGCGAGGGCACACCAGGGGCTCGTACGGGCGAAAGGCCGGGGCAGCGCGGAGTGATCGGTGCGAACAACCCGGCTCCCGGCACGGGCCAGGGACAGTCTCAGCGCCGGTCTCCAGGCAATGCGGACAGTGTGGTCGGCGCGCCCGCGAGTCGGGCCGGCGGCAGGGGCAACGGAGCCACGTCCAGTGGTTCTGGCCTGGTGTCCGGTTCCGCGGAGGGCCGCAGCCCTGATCGTGCCGCAGGCGGGAGAACGCAGCGTCAACAGCACTCTGCCGAGGACAAGAAGCGCTCACGTGATGACGCGCGGCGCGGCGATGCGCCGTCGGCGACCGACTGACCGAAACGACCGAGGACGTACAGAAGCATGAAGTCAGGGACTGGCGTACGCCGTATGCGGGCCGCGCTGTGGGCTGGGCATGCCCGGAGACATGTGACCACCGTGGGCGCGACGCTGGGTGCTTTGGCCGTCATGTCTGTTGGGCTGGCCCCTGCCGCGGCTGCCGACGACATCCAGTCGCAGCAGTGGTACTTGGACGCGATGAACGCCCAGGGGCTGTGGAAAGTCAGCACGGGCAAGGGCATTTCGGTCGCCGTGGTCGACACCGGCGTGAACCCGGACACGAATTCGTTGAAGGGCCAGGTGCTGCCTGGAGTCGATGCCACGGGAACCACCGGCGATGAAACGGACGACTACACCGGTCACGGCACGTCGATGGCTGAGTTGATCGCAGGGACCGGCCGTGGTGGCGGGCTCAAGGGAGTGGCACCCGGGGCCAAGATCATCCCAATCCGCACGGTACTCCTCGGAATTGGCAAGAAAGGTGAGGAGCAGGGTGACACTTCAGCGAAGGCCATCCGAGCTGCTGCCGATTCCGACGCAAAGATCATCAGTATGTCGTTCGGTACGTATTCTGAGGACGACGGTGAACGTGAAGCCGTGCAGTACGCACAGAGCAAGGGGAAGCTGCTCATTGCCGCTGTGGGTAACGCTGCCGATATCGCAAAGAACTACATCGGCTATCCCGCCAAATACCCCGGCGTGGTCGGAGTCTCGGCGATCAACGAAAATGGCGAGGTAGCCAAGTTCTCGCAGGACGGCGCCTACGTGGACCTGGCCTCGCCAGGCGTGGACGTACCGACCTGGTGTGACAAGACCTTCAAGTCCTACTGCGCCCAGAGCAATGGCACCAGCCAAGCCACCGCCATCACCTCCGGCGCCGCCGCCCTCATCTGGGCCGCCCACCCCAAGTGGACTGCCAACCAGGTCCTCCGCGTGATGATAGATACCGCCGGCCGGGACTGGCCGAAGAGCACCCCGAGCCGGTACCTCGGGTACGGCACGATCCGCCCGGCGCAGGTTCTCCTGAAGGGCAAGGGGGATCCCGGAGCCGCCGACGTCGACCCCGTCACGAACAAGAAGACGCCCGGCCTGTCTGCCGGCACCGACGCCTCGCCCTCCGCTTCCGCATCAACCTCGTCACAAGCCTCGAACTCCACTTCAGGCGGCCAGACTTCAGCGGCAGGATCAAGCTCGGACTCGTCCGGCAACACCACGCTGTGGGTCGCTCTCGGAGCCGCGGCGGCGGTCGTGGTGATCGGCGGTGGGGCCTTCGCGGTGATTCGCTCACGGCGAGGCGTATGACCGCCATGGCCCACCACCTGTGATGGACAACGGGTCGCGCAATGAACGAGCGCCTCACCACCCGGTGTAGCGCCAGGAACACAAATCCTTCTCACGAAAGGCAGTGCCGAGATGGCTGACGGCCGCAAGCTAGACGACGCACACGTACATAAACTCCAGACGAACGTCATCGACCGGTACGACAACGTCAAGCAGCACCTTCAGAAGCTCCAGGGATGCATCGACATGATCGAGGCCAACTGGACGGGCTTCGGCGCCAACGCGTTCAAGACCAAGCAGCACGAAATCAACGAGCACATGGCCGGGATCGGGCGCATGCTCGACGACTTCCTGAACGGAATCGACCTCACCAAGAAGGACAAGGACAAGCTCGAGGACGAACTCCACTCCACGATCTCCAGCATCGAAGTGGACGCCGGCGCGAAGACCTCGGCGCTCAACCTTTACTGACGGGCCCCGAGTCGCACCCCCGGACCGTGAGGTCCTGCTCACATCGTCAAGGAGATGAGGAAACATGACCGGCACGCCACACCTCCAGGATCTTGCCGTCAAGTACGGCGTCCTGGACGCGCTCGCCACTGAACTCGGCGGCCTGGCCAAGCAACTCGAGAGCGATCTCACCCAGCTGAAGCAGGGCGTCCACAGCGCGGCAGAGGGCTGGGCCGGCGACGCCTACGACGCGTTCCAGCGGAAGTCGAAGGAGTGGGACAACCACACCAGCGCCATCCATCAGGCGCTGCTCTCCATCACGCAAAAGGTGCACCAGGCCGGCGGTGACTACCGCGGCGGCGACAAGAAGGCGGCCAGCTTCTTCGAGTGAGACGGGCTGGCTGGAGGCACCGGGGGTGGGCACGCACGGGAGGTGCCCACCCCGCGTTGCGTCATCGAGGCCCCTTCCAGACAAGCCGTCACCTTCGAAACGTCCTGAGGATCCACACGTGGCTCGGGACGAGTGGGAGCAACTGAAGAAGCAAGCCGCTGAGCGCGCCGAACCCGGCCCGGACCATGTGACCGGCGCCATGCGGGAAGGCACCACCGAAGAGCCCGGGGACGCCCGGCGGCAGCCGGAGGCGCACCTCACGGGCGACTCCCCGGAGGCCGGGGCAGCCACCGGACCCCTTCACTCCGTCACGGCCGAACCCGACGGATTCGGGGCGGCGCGGCGGATGGACCGGATCAGGCACATGATCGACCGCTTCCGGGACACCACGGTCCTGGTCCCCTCGTTCCGCTCGACGGCGGCGGCGAACGGGCCCAGGCGGCGGCTCAGCAGCAGGGCGGGAGCGGCGGCTGATGGGGCTCGGGGATCTGGTCAACGCCGGGCTGGGCAAGCTCGAGGACGGCGTCGACGCGGGCAAGTAGCTCGTCGGTGCGGGCGTCGAGTGGGGCGCCCACAAGGTCGGGGACGGTCTGGAGGCCGTCGGGGCCGGCGGCTGGGCCGACAAGGTCGAGGACATCGCCGACAACATCGCCTCCGACCTGGGCGCGAGTGTCGGAGAGCAGCAGCTCGGCGAGACCGACCAGGCGAACGAGCTGGTGCACGGCAATCCGGCGTCCATCCGGGCCGCCGCCAAGCACCTGACGGGCTTCCACACCGCCTTCGACTCGGTCGACAGGGAATGCGCTCGCTGGACTCCTCGCACTGGAAGGGCGAGTCGGCCGACACCTTCCGCGAGAAGTTCGCCATGCGTCCCCCAAGTGGCTGCGCGCCGCGGACGCCTGCGAGGCCGCAGGCAAGGCGCTGGACAGCTACGCGGACACGGTCAAGTGGCGCAGGGTCAGGCCCAGGACGCCATCGACCTGTACAAGAAGGGCAAGAAGGCCTCCGAGCAGGCGGTGGAGGCGTACAACAAGCGCGTCGACGCGTACAACGCCGCAATCAAGGCGGACAAGGACCCCGGGCCTCCCCTGGAGCAGTTCAAGGACCCCGGCCGCAGCGACATCCAGAGCGCCCGCCAGATCCCGGCGGACGCGCGTCGCCAGCGGGCCGAAGCCGGTCGTGTCGCCACGCAGGCGATCACCGCGGCCTCGAAGCACGCCCCGGCCGAGCCGCCGCCTCTCGACAGGCTGGAGTCCGACGCGCTCGACGGCTACGGCGCGCTCAACACCGAGGTCCTCCACTTCACAGGCGGAGTGATCAAGAGGAGCGCGGGGCTGATCAACTTCGTCCGCGGCCTGAACCCGCGCACCGGGGCCCGTGCTCTCCGCGACCGAACACGCTGACTGGGCAACGGTGATGGACGAACTCTCGGGTTTCCCAGTCGGAGCCCGAGCCGTGATCTGGGGCCGTCGAGTCGACGCGCGCGGCCGGGAGTCCGTCGGCCGGCTGCTGAAGGCGGTGCACACGGCGCAGGGCGTGATGCTGGTCGACGGTTCCACGGATTCTGCCGTGGCGTTCGACCAGGTCGGAATCCGTGGTTCTGCACGTCATCCGCTATCGCTGACGCCCACAGCGGCACCCACGGGCGCTCACACGGACACAGCCGAGATGGGTCCTTTGACCAGGGCGAATTACTGTGACCTGCAGTGACACCCAGGTGAACACGGTGTACGCGGACGACGGAGAGGAGGTCTGGTCGGCCCCGGGTCAGGCACTCGAACTGTCCGGTACCTCCGAACACCAGGTCGTAGTCGTCGTCGACGACGTACACCGTCGGACCTCGCCACCAGCCGCCCTCCGGCAGCTCCTGTGCGGTGACTCAGCCGTGGGGCGCGGCGCAGCATAGCGCTGTACTACTGGCACCCCTGCTTCTCCATGGCCTTCGGGAAATAGGAACGGAGGAAGGAGCGCAGGGCATCGCGCCGTTCCGAAGCCTTCTCAGGAACGTTCTTCTGAAGCTGGATCAGTACGGCGAACTTTTGCTGCTTTCCCTTGTAGGCGCAGTTGGCGACCGCCATCGCTCCGCGATCGGCGATCACGGCCTCGTCGCCGATGTCGGCAGCGGCGGGATTCCCAAGGCGTACGAGTGCCTGATCCTGGACCTTGATGGGATCGGTGTCGCCGGCAACGACATCTCCCGAAAGGTAGACGACCAGGTTCTGGTCCACCAGCAGACGGCAACGTGGACTCTCCGGGCCGGCGTCGTATGACTTCTGGGTGAGTTTCTTCCCGTTCGGCAGGAGGGGAGACAGCGAGTCGGAATCGACGGTCACACCGCATGCCTTGTCCGGGATCGCGTAGTCGCGAGATCCCGAACAAGCCGTCGCCGTCAGAAGGGCTACGGTCACAGCAGCAGCGGCACTTCGCGTACGGCGCCGGGATCCTCCCGTATGCACCGCGAGCCGACCCGGAAGCAGAGAAGTACCGTTGTTCACTGATCGCCTGCCAGTCCCTGGGCACGGCCATTGCCGTCGAAGGCGGCGCCGTTGATCTCGGATGTGATCGTGTATCTGTTGTTGTTGTCGTGGTTCGGGTTGGCGTCCATCCACAGGTCGGCCAGTTTCTGCAGTTGGTTCTCCCGTGCGGTGAAGACTTCGCCGTTCTGCCGGGCCGTCTCCTCGTTGATGCGTGCTTGCTCGTCCAATTGCCATTGGTAGGCAAGGGCGTCGACGCCTCGCTGGGCGGCGTCACCGACAACCGGGATGAAGTTCACGGCACCACCGAAGCCGTGATACAGCCACTTGGCGTCCCATGAAGGGTCGTGCTTGTCTGTCTTCAAGGCCTGATAGCGGGCTTCTTCGAGGAAGCCGACGGTGTGCCCTGCCCGGAGCAGCGTTTCCTTCGGATCGCTCGGATGGTCCGCGTAGATGTCGCGCACCATCTCCCGGTTCAGGCCGTCGTTGAGTATTCCGTAGGCGTTCTGATCACGTGACACCTGCTTCGTCACTTCCAACAGCTGATGTCGATCGAGCTGTCTCGGGTCGCTGTGATCGTCTGCGAGGGAACTTGCGGTGTGATTGACCTCGTCGCCATAGTTCACCAGCACTTTGGCCATGTCATCACGCATCTCGGGAGCGAAGTCGTCGCCCACACCCGAGATGATCTTCAGTGAGCGATCGAGGACGTGCCGGTTCCCGGCCGTGTGCTCCACGGGCACGGCGTGAGGGTCGTTGGGGTTGACGCCCGTGGCTGCGGCGACGAGGGCATTCCCCGTCGCGTCACGCGACTGGTTTCCGTCGTGGCTGTTCAGGGGGGTGTCGTCGAATGTGGGGCGATCCTTGAGGACCCATTCAGCGTTGTCCTGGGGCTCGGTCCTGTTGAAGAAGTCGGTGGCGGCGTCGGGGCTGTTCGAGAGAGCTGTCATGAATCCGGTCATCGGATCCCGGCCGAACTCGTCGCCCATGAAGTTCATCTTGGGCATGGGAGGTCCGCCCACGCCACCGTTCCAGTAGTGGTCCGGCAGCTTCATCTTCTTCTCGGTTGACACCAGGGCGTCACCGTACTTGTTCAAGAACGCGTCATTATAATCCCCGACTCGCATAAGGTTGCTCATCAGCTGGAAACCGTAGACCTGTGTTCCACGGGTCTGGATGCGATCGTCACCCAGCTGGACCATGTCGTCCTCCCAGTGCCGCATCGCAGGCGAATCCGACTGTGTCGCTCCTGCGAGAGTGAGACTGAGATTCTTTTGGAATTCGCCGAGCTGATCGAGGCGTGCCCGCTGCAGATCGCCGCCGTCCGAGGGATCGGAGAGGTCGGCCCAGAAATCCAACGTCCCTTTCGGGCCGAGGGTGGTGGCGAACCTCTCCTGAAAGAGGGGGTCGTTCTTGTAGCCGGCGAGATTCCGGTTGAGTTCATCAAATTCCTGGGGAGACATGGAATCTCCCTTGCTCTTGATGAGGTTCGCGTACTTCTCGGCGTCCTCCAGAGCCTTGGTCGCCGAATCCCTGTCGCCGTACGAGGCGCCGGAGAACCCGTACTCGGCCTGCTCGACGATTGCGCGAAGCGCCTCGGACGCGGTCTCGTCGCTGTGCGTGGCTCTGCCGAGAATGCGCTGGACGTCATCGCGCAGCTCGGTCACATCCTGTTCGCTGTGATCAGGGACCGTGGTTCCCTTGGCCGCGCGATCGGGATGGATGTTCATGGTGACGGTGAAGGAGCCGTTCCCGGTGTCCATCACTGTCAGGTTCTTCTTGAGCCCGCGTGATATCGCCTCGTTGAGCTGCTCGTGGTAGCTGACGAGCTCCTCATGGGTGTCCTTGAGGATGTTACGGATGGTGCTGGCCTCGGTGTGGGCGTCAGAGAACTCGCCCGCCGTCTTGGTGATGAACTCGCGCGAAACGGTGGCGTTCACGCCGGCCCAATTGGCCTTGTCCGCCAGGCCTTTGAGTCCTTCGCGGGCGTTCTTCTCAAGGGTCTCCAGGTTCCCCACAACCCGAGTCCAGTCGGCTATGGCAGTACCGAGCGACGCGAAGTTCCCAAACCGGAGCGTATCCAGATCCATCAGTGACCCTTCCCCCCGTCGAAGCCCTTGTCGAGCGTGGAGATGCTGCTGATCTGGCCGCCGATGTAGTACTCGTCGCCCTGATGGGCCTTCTTCGTGAAGTCCATATGGTTGGAGATATGGGCACACGCGTCGAGGAGCGACGTCAGTTGTTCTTCCCAGCGGCTCTGCACGCGGTCGACCGCCCCACCCAGTTTGAAGCCCTGGGTCCTGAGATCCGACGCCGCTGTCTGGCTGCTGGACCAGGCGTCACGCCCATAACGGCCCAGGTCTTCCCACAGCTTGAACGCCCGGTCGCCGATCGCGGCGAGATCCTTTTGGTCAACGGTCAGATCACCCTGCGGGGTGCTGCCACCGCCACCGTCGGCCGGCAGCTGATTGAGTTGCATGTGCGCGGATTGTTTCTGCGCTGCCTGGTTCTTCAGCTGCTCCCATTCGTCCCAAGCCACGTCCGAATCCTCCCCGTTGTTCCCGTGAACGCGGCCTTCGGACCGACGCCCGCCGGGCTACTTCAACGTACCAATGGAACAGATCTGTCGCCTCGGAGCTGTCGAGTGCGAAGACTTTCGCGTGTACTTCATCAGTACTCCACACTCATCAACCCGGTCTGAACCAACGGCTTTCCCCGCCTACGAGAGACAAAGACGCCCCGCCCCGCAGGCATCGCCCGAGGCCGCACTCCGCCCAGGACGTCGCCCTCGCCCGGATCGCCGGCGAGCACCACACCCTGCGCACCCAGCTCCCTCATCCGCTGCATGAACGGCTCGTACGCGGCGCGTCCCGCGCCGGCACTCGACCGGGCGATGATGAACCGCACGCCCACATCCCGTGCGAACGGAAGCAGTTCTGTCAGACCGCCCAGCGGGTTCCCGCTCGACGTGGACACGAGGTCGTAGTCGTCGACCACGACGTACACCGTCGGGCCGCGCCACCAGCTCCGCTCCCGTAGCTGCTGTGCGGTCACGTCCGCCGTGGGTGTCCGGCGTTGCATCAGCTCCGCCAGCGCGCTCATGTGGTGCTCCATGGCGTTGGACATGGGGATGTACTCGGCGAGGTGCGTGGACGGCGTGACGTCCAGCAGTGAGCGCCGGTTGTCGACCACGAACAGCTTGCAGTCGTCGCCCGAGTAGCGCTCGGTCAGCTGCTTGATCAGCAGGCGCAGCAGGTTCGACTTGCCCGACTCGCTCTCCCCGAAGACGAGGAAGAACGGGTCCTGCTCGAAGTCGACGAAGACGGGTTCGAGGTTGTCCTCGTCGAGCGCGAAGGCCACGCCGCGCTGCGGGGCGTGGTCGCCCGGAGGCAGTTGCTGCGCAGGGAACTCGCGGGGGAGCAACCGGACTTCGGGGGCGCCGGGCGCCTGCCAGTGGCGGGACACCTCCGTCGCCAGCGCCGCCGTCGCGTCGGCGAGGTCCGTGTCCGACGTCAGACCGTCGATGCGCGGAACGGCGCCCATGAAGTGCAGCTTCCCCGGCGCCTGGCCGCGGCCGGGCACGCCCGTGGGGACGTTCACCGCCACCTTGCGGTCCAGCTCGGAGTCCATCGTGTCGCCGAGGCGCAGCTCCAGGCGGTTCATCAGGTGGTCCTTGAGGTTCGCCCGGACCTCCATCGACCTGGACGCGGTCAGGACGAGGTGGATGCCGTAGCCGAGGCCCCGTGCGGCGATGTCCAGGACGACGCCCTCCACGGCCTCGTAGTCCGTACGGAAGTTGCCCCAGCCGTCGATGACCAGGAAGACGTCACCCCACGGCTGGTCGGTCACGGAGATCTGACCGCGCGCCCGCTTCGTGCGGAACTCGGCGATCGACGAGATGCCGGAGGAGCGGAAGTACTCCTCGCGGCGCGTCATGACGCCGTACACCTCGGCGACCGTACGCCGCACCTTCTCCGGGTCGAGGCGCGAGGCCACCCCGCCGACGTGCGGCAGTCCGGCCACGGCCGCCATGCCGCCACCGCCGAAGTCGAGGCCGTAGAACTGCACCTCGTGCGGGGTGTGGGTGAGGGCGAAGGAGGAGATCAGGCTGCGCAGCAGCGTCGACTTGCCGGACTGCGGGCCGCCGACGATCTGCATATGGCCGGCCGCGCCCGAGAAGTCGACCCACAGCGGGTCGCGACGCTGCTCGTACGGCTTGTCGACGAGACCGACGGGTACGACGAGCCGTCCTGCCCCCTCGTACCCGGGCTGGGTGAGCCCGCGCCCCTGCACCGCGGCCAGTCCCGGGAGCAGCCCGTCCAGTGACGGCGGGCTGTCCAGCGGCGGCAGCCACACCTGATGGGCCGCCGGGCCCTGCGCCTCCAGACGGCGCACGATCACGTCGAGCACGGTGTCGGCCAGGGCGTCGTCCGTCTCCGGCGTCTCCTCGCGCTGCTGGGGCACGGTGACGTACCGCACCGGCACCTCCGCCGCGGTGAACAGCACCGGCCGCCGGTCCACCGGCAGCGCGCCGCCGAGCGAGGACCGGGTCGGACCCGTGCGGTACACCCCGGAGACGTACGCCGCCTTGAAACGCACCATCTCGTCGGTGCCGAACTTCAGGAAGCCGGAACCGGGCACGTTCGGCAGTTCGTACGCGTCGGGGACGCCCAGCGCCGCACGCGACTCGGCGGCGGAGAACGTCCGCAGGCCGATCCGGTACGAGAGGTACGTCTCCAGACCGCGCAGCCGGCCCTCCTCCAGGCGCTGCGAGGCCAGCAGCAGATGCACGCCCAGCGAACGGCCGATGCGGCCGATCTGCACGAACATCTCGATGAAGTCCGGCTTGGCGGTCAGCAGCTCACTGAACTCGTCGATCACCAGGACGAGGGACGGGATCGGCTGGAGCGGCGCCCCGGCCGCCCGCGCCTTCTCGTAGTCGTGGATGTTCGCGTAGTTGCCCGCGTCGCGCAGCATCTCCTGACGGCGGTTGAGCTCACCGCGGATGGAGTCGCCCATGCGGTCGACCAGCGTGAGGTCGTCCGCCAGGTTGGTGATCACGGCTGCCACGTGGGGCATCTGCGCCATCCCGGCAAAGGTGGCACCACCCTTGAAGTCCGCGAGCACGAAGTTCAGCGTCTCCGACGAGTGCGTCACTGCCAGACCCAGCACCAGCGTGCGCAGCAGCTCGGACTTGCCCGAACCCGTCGCGCCCACGCACAGTCCGTGCGGGCCCATGCCCTCCTGCGCGGCCTCCTTGAGGTCCAGCATCACGGGCCGTCCGTCCTCGCCGACACCGATCGGCACGCGCAGCCGTTCGGCGAGCGAACGCGCCCGCCAGGTGCGCTTGGTGTCCACCGAGGCCGCGTCTCCGAGGTTCAGCAGATCCGTGAACTCCAGGTTGGCGAGCAGCGGTTCGTCGTCGTCTCCGCCCGAGGCCACGCGCAGCGGCGCCAGCTGCCGCGCCAACGCCTCCGCGGACTCGTACGAGAGGGCGTCCGGTGTGCCCTCGTAGACGATGCCGTGCCCGGACTCCAGATGCAGCGCGTGCGGCTGTACGACGATGGAGAGGTCACCGCGGGCTCCGGACAAGTCGCCGGGGACGACCTCGACGACCGTCACCCCCTGCAGTCCCTCGGGGGTGGCCAGGACGGAGTCCGGCGGCAGCGACAGGCCATCGAGCATGACGACGATGTGCGGTTCGTCCGGGAGCGGAGCGGCGTTCGGATGGAAGCGCGGGCGGCCTGTCAGCCGGGTGGCCAGCAGCTGTTCCAGCTCGCGCGAGTCACTGCCGATCAGCCGGCGGCTGCCCGCGCCGTCCACCGCGTCGGAGAGCTGCACGTGCGGCAGCCACTTGGCCCACTCCCAGTGCGAGAGCTCCTCACGCCCGGCCGCGACCACGATGGTCAGGTCCTCGGGCGAGTGCAGCGAGGCCAGGGAACCTGTCAAAGCGCGCGCCGAGGCACGCACGGACTGCGGTTCACCACTGACCGTGACGTGGTAGAAGGCGCGCAGCGAGACTGCCATCGGCAGCGCGTCCAGGACGCCGTGGGTGGCCACGAAACGCTGCATCGCGCCTGCGGTCAGCGGCTCCAGCTGTTCGACCGGACCTGTCTCGGGGGAGACCAGCGGGGTGGCCAGCGACTGCGGACCGAGGCCGATGCGCACCTGGGCGAAGTCCTCGTCCCCCGGCCGCCGTTCCCACACCCGGCTGCCCTCGGCGACCAGCGCCCACAGCTGCTCGGGGGAGGGGTGCAGGTAGTACTGGGCGTCGCGTTGCGCCTTCCCCGTGTCCAGGGCCGTGCGTCGGGTCTGCGACAGATAGCTCAGATAGTCGCGGCGCATGTCCGCGAGCTGGCCCTGGGAGCCGCGACGGAAGCGGACCACCATCGCGATGGACATGGCCACCGTCGACGCGATCATCACCATGCCCATGATCTTCATGAACGGCTGCCCGTTCGTGAAGAAGAAGACCACCGAGCCGCCCATGCCGAGCGTTGGCAGCAACTGCATGAGGACGCTGTCCTGATGCCCGCGCGGAAGCTCCGGCGGCGGCTGAAGGACGACCTCTTCCGTGGGCACTTCGGACGGCAGCGCCCGAGGTGGGCGCTTGACGATGATTTGGCTCACTGCTCATCAATTCCCTTGCCGGCCCCAGGGTCTTCCGCCCGCCGCCCCGTGTCAGGCGGACGCAGGCCGCCGCGTGATCCTACTGACTTACTACTGACTTCATGGGAGACGGGTGGGCGGTAGGGTGCCGGATGTTCGCCTGAGCACACGCGAACAGGGCTGGAAAAACAGGGCATTCCGTGCGATGTGGTGGTGTGCGGAGCCCAAGAACCCGCCGCACGGACCTCTTTCCGCCGCCTTGCCGCACCGTTGGCCGAGTGGTCCGGACAAAGAGACGCAGGACCTTCACACCGTGACCCCAGAACCACCGCAGCCGCGGCGCCATCGCGGCCGCGGAACCGACGCAGACGCAAGAGCATGACCGAGATCCCAGACGCAGGACCATCATTGAGGGGGAGCAGCAGGTGAGCATGACGGCCTCCGCGACAACCACCGGAGCCGGAGGGACGGGACCCGGAGCCCCTCACGGGGCGGGCACGGGCCTCGGCTTCTGTCGGGTCACCATCGTCGCGCCCGACAGCCGGATCGACGTGGCGCTGCCCGACGACATCCCGGTCGCCGACATCTATCCGGAGATCCTCAGGCTCTCCCAGCAGAGTCGCGCCCAGGGCGCTCCGGTCGGTTACCACCTCGTACGCCGCGACGGCGCTGTCCTCGACAGCTCGCGCTCCTTCGCCGCGCAGCGGATTCTCGACGGCGAACTCCTCACCCTGCGCCCCTTCTCCGAGTCGCTGCCCCCCGCCGTCTTCGACGACGTGTCAGAGGCGGTCGCATCCGCGGTCACCCGTGAACGCACCCTGTGGAGCGGCGACCTGACGCGCGCCGCGGGGCTCGTCGGCGGCGGTGTCCTGCCGACGCTGCTCGCCTTCGTTGCCTGGACCGCCGATCCGCGCCACGACATGCACAGCCTGCCCGGCATCCTCGCGGGCATCACCGGTGTACTCCTCGTCGTCCTTGCCGCGATCCGTGCACGGATCTACGACGACCGGGCCTCCGCCGTCGCGCTGGGACTCGGCGCGCTCTCGAACGTGGGCGTGGCGGGCTCCGGGCTGCTGTCACTGGCGGGCGGCGAGGGCATCGGCAAGCTGCAGTTCCTGCTCGCCTGCGCCGCGGTGCTGGTGGCCTCGGTGGTCCTCACCCTGTGCTCGCCGCGCGGGGACGGCCCGTTCGTCGCCTTCGTGTTCGCCTCTGCCGTCGCCCTGGTCGTGGTGTTCGTGGCACTGCTCGTGCACTGGACGCCCACCGAGATCGCCGCGCTGTGCGCGCCCGTCGCCGTGGGAGCGCTGGCCTTCCTGCCGGGCATGTCCATGCGCTTTGCCCGCCTGCCGATCGGCTTCGACCCGCCGAACGCCGCTCCGCGCAGCGCGTACGGTGCCGATCCCGCCCCGCCGGAGCCGGTCGACGCCGAACGCATCGAGGCGCAGGCCCGCCGCGGCCACGAACTCCTCGTCGGGCTCGTCGGCGGCTGCGCGCTGCTGGCCGTCGGCGCCTCGGCGGTGCTCGGCTTCTCCGACAACGTCTGGGGGCAGCTGCTCGCCTTCGCCACCGGCGTCGCCATGCTGATGCGCGCCCACCTGTTCCGCTACACCACTCAGGTCGCGCCCGTCCTGGCCGCAGGTCTCGGCGCCCTCGTCCTGCTCGGCCTGGGCCTGGCGCTCAACCCGCCGCACGCTCTGATGCGCGACGCCCTCACCGGCGACCGTGCGGACCTCGACATCCGCACGATCTGGCTCGTCGCGGCGATCGCGGCGGCGGCAGCGCTGGTCACCGCACTCGGCCTGATCCTGCCGCGCGGCGGCCTCACCCCGTTCTGGGGCCGATTCCTGGAAATCGCCGAAGGCTTCGTACTGCTCACCCTGATTCCGCTGGCCCTCGCCGTCTTCGACGTGTACGGCGCGGCCCGGTCCATGACCAGCTGATCACCGAGCCGAGAACGGGGAGGGCGGGGGGGGGCCCACCCCCCCCCCCCCCCCCCCCCAGGCCCCCCCCACCGCGCCCCCAGCCGCGCCACCCCCCCCCGGGGGCGGGGGGGGATAAAAAAAAAACAA
>NZ_JBHVST010000105.1:0-39043 GCF_042885015.1 Streptomyces sp. NPDC058086
AACCGCCAAGTCGTCTGGCTGGGTGACACCCATAATCTCGCATTGGCCCAAGCGGGCTGACCTCAACCTGGCCCGATTCGACGGCCCGCGGCCCCGCGGGCGGGGGGCCGTCCCATGCACTGACATCTCTTCTCGTGAACATTCCCGAGCCCGTCGACCTCCATCTGCTGCCCAAAGTGCCGGACAAACGCTGCTGCCAAAAGTGATCAAAGCCAGGTGACGGTAGCGACCGTTGTCGTCGGCGGTGTCGCCCCAGAACTCCACAACCAGTTCAGGCCGGACGGGCTGGTACTCAAACTCGCCACCGGTGCCCCGGTCGGCGTTGAAGCGGCGCCCGTGCCAGGGCGGATCGGGGTCGGCTGACCGGAGTTGCCGGGCGAGGCTGCTGCACGTCACTCGCCGAGACTTGGCGTGGCCGCGGGATGAGACACCACTCAGATGAAGACCGTCGAGCCGGGCCCGTAGCGGAGCCCGGCTCTACGTCGGCTGTCGGCGGCCGAGAGGGGCGGCGCGGCCGTCAGCTGCTGGTGAGGACCACCTTCAGTGCGCCGGTCTCGGCACTGCGGGTGAACACGTCGTATCCCTGCATGGTCTCGCTCAGGGGCAGACGGTGGCTGATGAGCTGGGTGGCGTCGAGGGCGCCGGTGGCGATCGAGTTCATCAGCTGCGGGATGGTCAGGCCGGAGGGAATGCCGGTGGTGATCGTGACCTGCTTGGCCCAGAGCTTCTCCAGGTGGAGAGTGGCCGGGCCCTCGTGAACGCCGATGTTGGCGATACGGCCGCCGGAGCGGACCAGGTCGGCGGCAAGTTCGAAGGCGTCGGGGAAGCCGACAGCCTCGATGGTGACATCGGCGCCGTAGCCGTCGGTCAGCTTGCCGACCAGGTCGTGGACCTCGTCCTCACCGACGGCGTGGGTCGCACCCAGTTTGAGGGCCATCTCGCGGCGGGCGGGCGTGCGTTCGACCACGATGATGTTGCGCGGGGAGAACAGCTTGGCGGTCACGGTCGCGGACAGGCCCACCGGCCCGGCGCCGACGATCACGACGGTGTCGCCCGGGCGCACTCGGCCGTTGAGGACGCCGACCTCGTAGCCGGTGGCGAGGATGTCGGTGAGGAACAGCACCTGCTCGTCGGTCAGATCGTCCGGGATCTTGTAGACGGAGTTGCGGGCGAAGGGGATGCGGGCGTACTCGGCCTGGACACCGTCGATCGTGTGGCCGAGGGCCCAGCCGCCGTTGACGCACTGGCCGTACATGCCGGTGGTGCAGAACCGGCAATAGCCGCACGCACTGACGCAGACGGCCAGGATCCGGTCGCCGGGCTGCACGTTCGTCACCGACGAGCCGACCTGCTCGACGACGCCGGTGGCCTCGTGGCCGAGGACGGTACCCGGCTTCACCGTCGGCACACCGCCCTTGATGATGTGCGAGTCCGTCCCGCAGATCGTGGTGTGGGTGCCCCGCATCAGGAGGTCGGTGTTCTCGGTCAGCGTCGGCATAGGGTGGTCGCGGTGCTCGATCTTTCCCGGTCCGTCGTAGACGAGTGCCTTCATGTCCAACTCCTTTGTTGAATCGTGCAGTCGGGCCGTGGGTCAGATGCCGGGACCGTAGAGGCCGAATCGCAGGCTGGGGTCTCCTGGCAGCCAGGTGCCTTCGACCTGGGACCGGCGTCCCATCCGTGCGACGCGGTCGATCAGTTGGTTGCCCAGCTGCAGTTGGGCCGGTTCCCAGCGTTTGAGGGCGGTGGGGATGTCGCCGCCGAACGTGCGCAGATGCTCGTAGAGCGTCCAGGCGTCGTCGGCGGCTTTAGCGGTGCCGGCGGCGGCGTGCGGGCGGGCGGCGAATGCGGCGTCGCCGATGATCGCCACCCGGCCGTCGGCCATCGCGGGGATCCGCGTGTCGAACACGACCTGCAGATAAGGCTGTTCGGTCCGGGCAACGGTCTCGGCCGCCGCCGGTGCCAGCAAATCCTGGGCTGCCGCCCGCATTTCGTCGACGAAGCATGGCTGCACCTGACCGGGATGGACGGAGACCGGGCACTCGATGCCGCGCAGGTCCGTGGTCAGTTCCTGGAGGGCCGGGCCGTCTGGGACATTGCGATACCAGACGTAGTTGAGGAGCCGCTGTCCCTCCTCGATGCCGCCGTCCAGGCCCGGGATCGGGTACAGGACGATGTGCGTGCCGGGGGCCACGCTGTAGGTGAGTGCCTCGCACAACAGGGCCCTGGTCTCCTCGCTCACCTCGCCCTCGGGCACGGTGCCGCGCCAGCCGACGTATCCGGAGTAGTGCCGCTGGAGGTCCGGGAACATCCGCCGGCGGGCGGTGGAGGTGACCCCGTCGGCGAAGACCACCAGGTCGGCCCGCTCGGTCCGGCCCGAGACGAACCGCAGCGTCACGCTGTCGGCGTCCTGGTCGGAGCCGGCGCAGAACTCGCCGAGGTGGTAGCGGTCGGTGCCGAAGTCGTCAAGCAGCGCGCGGTAGATCGTCGACCAGGACGAGTAGCGCCACTCGACCGGCTCATCGTGCAGTACCTCGTTGTCCCGGCCCAGGTGGCGCACATGGCGCGTGATCGTGCTGAGCTCCTCGATGCGGTGGGCGCTGCGTTCGCCGAACCACTTCATGGTGGTGGGCTGGAGCACGATCCCGCCGCCGCGGTTTTCCAGGGGTACCGGCGTGCGCTCGTAGACGTCGACGGTGAAGCCCAATTCGCGCAGCAGCAGCGCGCTGGTCAGTCCTCCGATGGATCCGCCGACCACTGCGGCCCGCAGGCCCTTGTAGGTGTCCACCGTGGATTCCTCTCGCCCAGGGGGTGGTGGACGTCATCGTGGCTCCGCACACTTCCGGCATCGCGTGTGTCGTCCCACAGTGATTCGTCGCTAGCATGGGGAGAAGCACAGCAGCGTGGTGCTGGGGCCGTGTGAGGAGGTGGAGATGACGTCCGTGTCCTCCGCAGGGCCGGATCTTCTGCGCTGGATGGGCGCCATCGACGAACTGGCCATCGCGGTCAACCAGGAGCGTGACCTGCCGGGGCTGCTGGGGCAGATCGCCCGGACCGCCTGCGACCTGCTCGGCTACGAGAGCGCGGCCGTACTGCTGGTCGACGACGAGCGCACGGCCTTGCGGATCGAGGGCTGCTGGGGTCTGAGCGAGAGCTATGTGCGGCTGGTGAACGAGGAGTCGCCGCTGCTGCTGGCCTTCGAGGGCGCCTTCGCCGGCAGTCCGTCCCGGCGCGCCTTCGTCGACGGCGTGCCGGTGATTGTCGAGGACATCGCCCACGATCCCTCCTACGGGCCGTGGGCGAAGGCCGCCCAGGAGCACGGGCACCACTCCATGGCGGCGGTGCCCCTGCGCAACCAGGGCGAGACCGTGGGCACGATGAACGTCTACGGCAGCGATCCGCGCCGCCTGGGCCCGGGCGGACTGGAGCTGCTGCAGGTCCTCGCCAGCCACGCCGGGATCGCCCTGGAGACGAGCGCGCAACTGGAGCGCGACCGCCGCCGCGTGCGCGAACTGAGCGCGTTGAACGAGCTGCTGCGCCGGCACGCTGCCATCCACGACCGGTTCATCGGGGTCGCCCGTCGCGGCGGGGGCATCAGCGACATCGCGGCCGCCCTTGCGGAGACCGCGGACCGTGCCGTGGCCGTGCAGGACGTGTCCGGTCAGACCCTCGCCGGCGTGCCCCGGGCCGGGGTATCGGTACGGCCGCCGGACTGGCCGTCGTGGCCACGACAGGAGGGAGGCGAGTCGTTGCTCGACCTCCTGGCGCAGGCATCCCCGGTGCTGCGGTCCGGCGCGTTTCCCGGCCTGCTGGCGGCACCGGTCCGCCTGGGGGAAGAGACTCTGGGCGTGCTGTGGCTGGCCGGGGACGCCGAGGACGACGACGTACGGCTGCGCGCCATCGAGCAGGCCGCGGTGGTCCTGGGCCTGGAGATGCTGCGTCGGCGCGCCGTGGTCGACGCCCAGTGGCAGCTGCGAGGCGACCTCGTCTCCGAGCTTGCGGGCGGGACGCTCGCCGCCCCGGAAGCCGTCATCGCGCGCGGCGACCGGCTCGGCAGCGATCTGCGGCTGCCCCAGCGGGTCCTGGCCGTCCGCCACGAGGAAGCGGGGGATGCGGTCACCGCGCAGCTGCTGCGCCTGGTGCAGTCGCTCGTGCTCTCCCGCCCGCGTCCCAAACCGCTGCTGGCGCTGCGGGACGGCGCGATCGTGATCGTGGCGCCGGCGGCGGGCCCGGAGGGAGTCGATGAGCTGGCCCGGCACATCCGCACCGTCGGATCCCAGGCCCTGGAGGGCGGCGTGCGCGTGGCCGTCAGCGAGACCTGTCCCGGTCTGGACCGGTTGCCCGGGGCGTTCCGCCAGGTCACCGGCCTGCTGCGGCTTCTGCCGTACGCCACAGGCGAGGACGTCCTGACGGTGGCCTCGGCCGGGATGATCGGCATGCTGCTGGCCGACGTCGACCCGCACCGCATGGGCGTCCTCGCCGCCCGCTGGATCGGCCCGCTACGGGAGTACGACCGACGCCGGGGCACCGACCTCGTCAGCACCCTGCGTACCTACCTCGACCACGACCTCAACACCAACGCCACCGCCGAGGCCCTCTTCGTCCACCCGAACACGGTCGGTCTGCGCGTGAAACGCATCGAAAGCCTGCTGGCTGTCTCCCTGACCAGCGTCGGGGACCTGACCACGCTGCGCACGGCCCTGGCGATCGACGACATCACCCGCACGAGATGATCTGTCCCGCTCTACAGGGCCTGCGAGAAAGACTGTGTGGCCGCACACCCGGCCCGTGCTGATCTGGCCCTGAACATGTCCTCACCCAGCAACGACGCGGGGAGGACCCATGGACGACCCACCACACCCGACGGCAGCGGTGGCCACAGCTCCACCGGCACGCGAAACCGCACGAGCCCCCACGCCGCCCACCGGCTGGACACGCACGGCGGGCGCGACCCTCCTGATCGTGGCCTTGCTGTCACTGGCGAGCTGGTGGCTCTTCGTCGACCCCCGATGGGGGGTTCTGGACGTCTACGGCAATCCGGCGAACGCAGTGGTCTTCTGGACCCTGTTCGCCATTGTCTGCCTGGCCTTCAACCTGGAGATGAGGGGGTTCGACCGCCTGGCCCAGCCCCTGCGCGGGCTCGTGTTCGCCGTCGTCACCATCGGCGCCGGGATCGGCATCACCACGTTGCTCGCGCTCGCCTGGGGTGCGGTCGACCCGAGCTTCGCACCCGAACGCGCGGGCGGCGTGGGCTACTTCACGGGAGCCGTCTTCGTCCTGTTCGTCTTTGTGACGAACGTGCCCTCCGCGACCGTCTTCGAGGACCGGCCCTGGAAGAGCCTCGGCCTCGGCCAACCCTGGGCAGGCGTCGCCGAAATCGCCGTCTCGACCATCGCGAGTCTCCTCCTGTATGCCGTCTTCGCCCTTCCCGTGCTGGCCGGCTGGAGCGCCGTCAAGGATGCGCCGCTGAGCCTCAACGAGGTGATCGGCCTGTTCTACTCGATCGTCGTCTCGGTCATCGTCACCAGCAACATGACCGACAACTGGCCCTGGAACGCGGTGAGAAGCAAGGGCTCCTGGTTTCTGTGGACCGCGCTGGGAAACGCTGCGCTCTGCGGCGTTCTGTACTTCGTCCTGTCGGGAGCGACCCGTCTCCTGCTGGGTGCTGACGCCCGGGCCGTCATCGGCTCGGACGGCCTGAGCCTGTTCCCCGCCCAGCTCGGCGTCTGCTGGGTCTTCTGGGTGATCTTCTGGGCCAACTGCGCGGGCGACTGGCCCCGACACCTCACGCCGGCGAGGAACCGCACTGTGCGGGTGCTCGTCACCCTGGCACTCGCAGTCGTCACCTTCACCGTCTACTACCGCCTCGTCGCCTCCCACGCCCTCCATGAACCGGCCCTCGCCCCGGGCATCGCGGGCAACGCGCTCGGCTTCATGGACCTGGCCATCGTCTGGCTCCTCCTCTTCGTCATCGCAGGACAGTCCTGGCCGCTCATCCGAACCAACCGCACGAACCACACACCCTGAAACCGGAGAACGAATCCTCATGGCCGACTCCCACGCCGACCCTCAGATCCGCGTCGTGCACCGCGACCAGCTCGACGGCGACACACCCCAGACTCCGGGCCTGATCCGGGAGGTCGCCTTCGATGGGCGCAACCCCGGCGCGGCCCACTTGTCCGCCTTCCGCAGCACCGTCCAACCGGGCGCGGCCACCGGCGCCCACCACCACGGCGACCAGGAGACCGTCCTCTACGTCATCAGCGGCACCGCCCGCTACCGGTGGGGCGACAAGCTGCAGAACGTCGCCGAGGCCGGGCCCGGCGACTTCGTGTTCATCCCGGCGCACGTCATCCACCAGGAGATCAACGCCTCCCCCGAGTTCGAGACGGTCTGGGCTGTCGTCCGCTCCGGCGTCGACGCCATCGTCGTCAACCTCCCCGAACTCGACGAGTACGCCGAACCTGCGGCGGTCGACTACACCCACCCCTAACCTCATGTCCAGCGGCACAGCTGGACAAAAGAAGGCTGTGGAGCGGCACAGTGCCCTTCGGTGCCGTGCGCTGTCACGCTGGCAGTCAGTCCATGAGCGCGCCGGCGCAGCCGGCCCGCTTCCGGGGTACTCCCCGGCTCTCGCACGGAAAGGCGGCGGACCCCTCATGTCTGGCGCTCAGCTCTCGCCGCTGAAGCTCACGGCGGTCGACACGAACACCGCGGAGTGGGAGCGGCTCCCTCTTCCCGAGATCGGGGCGGTCCTCGACCGACTGCCGCTGATCGCCGATCCCGACACCGGTATGGAGGTGCTGAAGGTCGTCTACAAGGCCGGGTTCACCAACCCCTGGCACACCCATCACTGCGCCCACGGCATCTATGTCCTCGGCGGCACCCTGACCACGCACCAGGGCAACTACCCGGCGGGCAGCTTTGTCTGGTTCCCCGAGGGGGGCACCATGACCCACGGTGCCACCGAGGACGGCGACTGCACCTTCCTCTTCATCACCAACAAGCCGTTCGACATCCAGTACGTCGGCGACTGATCGCGCACCGGTCAGCGATGTGCGAGCAGACGCGCCGCGGCCTCCCGCGCCAGGCCGGCGGCGCCGGTGTCGCCGAGGCTGACCCGGGCGCAGGCTGCTCCGTCGGCCAGCGTGAGCACGGTGGCCGCGGTCTTCTCGGGGTCGGTCTCCTGCGCTGCCGCGGCGAGTTCTGCCAGGTAGCGCAGGATTTCGCGTTTGTGGTCACGGATGGCGGCGCGCACGGGGTCGTCGGGGTCGGGGTATTCGGCGGCGACGTTCACCAGGTCGCTGCCGCGGTAGGCGGGGTCGGCGAACTCGTCGGCCAGCAGGTCGAAGATCGCAAGAAGCCGGTCCTGTGGCGCCTGGGCGACCGCGGCGTATGCGCGCAGGCGCGCGCACCAGGCGTCGTTGCGCTGGCGCAGGACGGCGGCGACGAGCTCGTCCTTGGAGCGGAAGTGCTGGTAGAGGGTGGATTTGGCCACCTCGGCGGCCCGCCAGATCTCGTTGATACCCACGGCGCGCACGCCACAGCGGGTGAACAGGTCGGCCGCTGCCGCGACGATCCTGGCGCGGGTGGCCTCAGGGGCGGTCATCGGCACCTCCGGTGACGGGCGGGAATGGGGACGGCTGCGCCGTCGTTCTCATCGAACAGACTAGTCGGTTTGATTAGGAGGTTACACCAATGATCAATCTTGATGTGTTCAGCGATCTGATCTGCCCCTGGTGCTACATCGGCGGGCGCCGGCTGCAGAAGGCCGTCGACATCGTGGAGGAGCGCACCGGTCAGGAGTTCCGCATCCGCCACCACGCCTTCGAGCTCAACCCCGAGATGCCGACGGCCGGGATGGACCGGCGCACCTACCGGAGTGGGAAGTTCGGCAGCTGGGAGCGGTCGCGCCAGCTGGATGCCGGCACGGTGCCGGCAGGCCGGGACGAGGGCATCGTCTTCGACTACGAGGCGGTCACCAGGACACCGAACACCCGGGCCGGACACCGGCTGATCGCCCTCGCGGAGCGGGAGGCACAGTCGGGCGCGGCGATGGCCGACCGCCTGCTCGTGGCCTACTTCTCCGAGGGCCAGGACGTTGGTGATGTCGCGGTGCTGGCCCGGATCGGCAAGGAGATGGGGCTCGGCGACGACGTGGCCACGCAGCTGGCGGACCCGGCGCTGGAGACGGCCGTGGCGGAGGACGAACAGCTTGCCGAATACCTCGGCCTGCGCGGGGTGCCGCTGCTGATCGTCGGTGACAAGGCGATCAACGGCGCGGTCGGCACCGACGCGCTCGTGGAGATCCTTCAACGCCAGGTCACTGAGGTGCCGGAGGGCGCCGTGTGCGAGGACGGGGTGTGCTCGCTGTGAGTACCGTGCCGGACATCAAGTCGGTGGGCATCGTGGGCGGTTCGCTCGGCGGTCTGTTCCAGGCGGTGGCGCTCGCCGAGCTGGGACTGGATGTCACCGTCTGGGAGCGGTCAGCGGGCCGGCCCGACGACCGCGGCGCGGGGATCGTGCTGCAGCCGAGCGTCGCATGGTTCCTCAGCATGTTCTGCGGCGTCGACCCCGACCGGATCAGCGTTCCCGTCACGCACCGGCAGTTCTTCAGCCGGGACGGGCAGAGCCATCACACGCTCATGCGACAGCAGATGATCTCCTGGGGCGCGATTCACACGTCCCTGCGGGACCGCCTCGATTCCGCGCGCTACCACGACGGGCAGCAGGTGACCGCGCTCGCACCCCGGACCGACGGCGTCGACATCCACGTCGGTGACGCCGTCCGTTCCGTGGACCTCGCGATCATCGCCGACGGCTCCGCCTCCCGACATCGCGGGCTCGTCGCACCGGAGGGTGCCCCCCACTACGCCGGGTACGTCGCCTACCGCGGGGTGATCGACGAGGCCGACCTCCCAGAGGAGTTGAGCGAGGTCTTCCGTGACCGGTTCAGCTTCTACGACGGGGACCGCACCCAGTTCCTGTGCTACTTCATCCCGGGCGACTTCGGCTCGACCACGCCGGGAAAGCGCCGTATGAACTGGGTGTGGTACGTACGGGCCGACGCGGCCGGCCTGGATCGCATCACCACCGACCGCAACGGCACGGCCCACGGACTGTCCCTGCCCCCGGGGCTGATCGCCCCGCAGGTTCACACCGAACTCCTGGACCATGCACGGACGTTGCTTCCCGAGCCCATGCGTGAGCTCGTGGAGCACACCCGGGAGCCGTTCGCACAGGCGATCCTCGATGGGCGGGTCTCCCGGATGCGCAGCGGCCGGATGCTGCTCACCGGGGACGCGGCCTTCGTGGTCCGGCCGCACACCGCGGCCAGCGCTGAGAAGGCTGCCGCCGACGCCATCATCCTCTTCACCGCTCTGCAGCAGGTTCCGTCCCTGGACGGCGCCCTGCGGGCGTGGGAGAAGGACCGGCTTGCCGAGGGAACGGCCCTCTACCGGCACGGCGTCGGTCTTGGGCACCGGCTCGGCCTGGGCAGTTCCGAGGCGACACAGGCCGCCGCTGCCGGACCAGCCATCTGAGGGCCGGACACCGAAGGCCCCCGGTCCCCGGTGCGGGATAGACCGAGGGGCCTTCGTCCGGGGTGTAACACCCCGACACTCACGATCGTGGTGACCGGTCGCCGGTATCCAGGAGCCGCCGGCCGGCAACAGCCCGGCTCGCACGCGCGAGCGGTAGCGCAGGTGGGTGAAGAGGATCCTGAGCCATGTCCACAGGCCGGCGCAGGTGGCGACCGAGGTGACGTACAGGAACGCCTTGTCGGGCGAGACGGCGTTGACGATGACGCCGATGCCCATGACGAGGGTGGACAACCTCAGTGCGGGCAGCGGCAGTTGCCGCTCGCTTTGGTTCCCCATGGTCTGGGGGGGGCTTCGTCCTGGAGGGCCAGGCCGCGCAGCATCCGGCCGGTGGAGTTGATGCCGGAGTTGCACGAGGACAGGGCGGCGGTCAGGACGACGAAGTTCATGATCCCGGCGGCGCCCGGGATGCCGACCTCGGCGAAGACCTGTACGAAGGGGCGGACACCAGGGTGTAGGCGGTCCGGCTGAACACCGACAGCAGGACGATCAGCTCGCCAATCTGGTGTCCGTGAAGCTCTTCGGGGAGCAGGAAGGTCGCCTTGGGGATCGGGAATCAGAGAGGGCGGGGCGCGTACAGCGCGGTTGCGGCGAGGAAGTCCATGACGGGTTCCGTCGCACGGCGCAGGCGGTGGGGTTGCTCAGCGGCTGACGCGTTCCGCACGGGGGCGGGTTTCCGGGCGCGGGGCGGCGGCCTGGCGTCGGCGCGACACGACTCGTCCCTGACTGATGAGGATGCCGAGGACGACCAGGACCGCTCCGGCGGGCTCGTGCCAGTGGAGGGTCTCGCCGAGGATGGTGATGCCCAGGACGACGCCGACGACCGGCGTGAGGTAGGTGACGGTGGCGGCGGTGGTCGCGCCCCAGGACGCGATGACCCGTGTGTTGAGGATGTACGCCAGTCCGGTGCCTGCCATGCCCAGCACCAGCATGCTGGACAGCACGGGCGGGGTGATCTCTACCGGTTCGAGCCCTCCGATGAAAGGGGCGACGAGGAAGCCGATGACCGTGGCGAGGACGATCTGGCTCGCCGCGATGGTGACGGCGTCGTGCTCGGTGCCGCGCAGCAGCCGTCGGCTGAGGACGAAGCCGATGCCGTAGCAGAGGTTGGCACCCAGGCAGGCGAGCTGCGCCAGGAGGAAGGAGCCCTCGCCGGAGGCGCCGAGGGCGCTCCAGGGGGCGGCCACGACGGTGACGCCGAAGAAGGCGAGGACCAGGCCCCCGGTGCGGGCGCGGGTCAGCCGCTCGTCGGGAAGGACGACCAGCGAGACCAGGAGGGCCGCGATCGGGGTCGTCGCGTTGTAGATGCTGGACAGCCCGGACGGGATGCGCTCACCGGCCCAGGCGTAGAGCGAGAACGGCGCGACGCACAGGAACACCGAGATCACCGCGAGGACGCCCCAGGTGCGGGCGTCGCGGGGCCAGCGCCGCCGGGTGACGGCCATGACACCGGCCAGGAAGACCCCGCCCAGGGCGAGCCGGCCGAGCATCACCTGCGCCGGGGACAGCCCGTCCAGGGACACCTTGATGAAGAGGAAACTCGCTCCCCACAGCAGGGCCAGCGCGACGAACTGCGCGCCGACGCAACCCGCGCGCCTCGACTGCGTCACGACTGCTCTCCTTCCAACCCGTGGCGCTCCACTTCCAACCCGTGGCGCTCCACCCGCCGGGCCGAACCGGCCCAGCGCGTGCCGACGGCCCGGTGCATCCGCCGTATCCACGCCCCGACGGGCAGCGGCAGCGCGACGCGCTCCTCGTGCTGCCGCTCGCGGCGGTCGCTGATGTTCCTGTCCATGCGCTGCCACCTCCCTCGTTCCGGCTCATGTGCTGCTAGCGTGACCCTGCCGGTATGATGAAGCAAATCGATGAGATTCATTGAGCGATTGGTTGAATCGATGGACGTGACGCTGCGGCAACTCGGTGTATTCGTGGCGATCGCCGACAACGAGGGTTTCGGTGCGGCCGCCGCCGCGCTCGGGATGAGCCAGTCCTCGGTGTCACACTCGCTCGCCTCACTCGAACGCGCGGTGCAGGGCGACCTCGTACTGCGCGCCATGCCGGTCCGGCCGACGCCGCTGGGCGAGGTGCTGCTGTCCCATGCCCGCGCCACCCTTGCCTCGGCCCGCGCTTTCAACGCTGCCGCGGCCGCACACAAGAGCGCCGGCGTGGCCGGGGCGATCGGGCTGGCCGTCCCGCCGACGGCCGCGCGCGGGCTGCTGCCCGGCCTGCTGCGGCTGTGGCACGAGCGCCTTCCGCACGTCGAGATCACGCTCTTCGAAGGCCTCGACGAGGAGATCGAGCAGTGGCTGGAGAGCGGCACGGTCGACGCGGCCGTCCTCATCGACCCGGACCCGCTGCCCCGCGGCGCCCTGCACCTGGCGACCGACGCCTACGAGGCCGTGGTGCGCAGCGACCACCCGCTGGCGGGCGAGGAGTCCATCGAGCTGGCCGATCTGCTGGAGGACCCGCTGCTGGCCACCACCTCCGGCTGCGAAACCCAGGTCAAACACCTGCACGCGCTGACCGGCCTGACCTACCGGCCCACCCAGCGCATCCGCGAACTCACCACACTGCTGTGCATGGTGGAAGCCGGCCTCGGTGTCGGGATCATCCCGTCCCTGGCGGCGAGCATGCTCTCCGAGACCCTCACCCTGGTCCCTCTGCGACCGCACCTGGAACGTCGGCTTGTCCTGACCGGCCCGACCGGCCGCCCCTGGCACCCGAACGTCACAGCGCTCCGGGACCTGTGCGAGAAGCACCCCGACAGCCTGTCGTCTCCTGCGCCGAGCCTGCGGTAGAGCCCGATTCCGGTGGTCGTGATCTGCGCCAGGGTGCCGCCGGCGATCTGGGCATCAGGGGCGGCCGAACGTGGCGACGGAGTCGACGCGCAGTTCGAACAGGACGCGACGTTCGTTCCGTCCAGGCTCGCGCAGCGGGTAGGAGCCCTCGTTGCCGCTGTACTTGGCCCACACGCGATCCAGCTGCGCGGTCACACGGGCACCCTCAGCCGCATCGTCCTCGGAGATCTCCCGGACCACCGTGGCCTTGATACTCATCCAGTGATAGGCGTTCTGAGGGTTCATCAGCAGGAACGACGCCTGTGGCGTACGACGCAGCCAGTCGACCTTCTTGCGGTGGGAGGCCAGGTTGAGCAGGACCTTGTCGTCCTCGTAGTCGAACCACACCGGAGTCAGGTTCGGCCGCCCCGTACTGCCCGTCACCGCGACGACCGCTGTCACCGGCCCGTCCAGCAACTGCTTGTAGACGGGATCCAGATCGCTCAGCCCGCGCACGGCAGCACGGTCACCGATCTCGAACTGGCCCACCCGCGTGCCGTCGGCAACATCCCGGAACTTCGATACAGCGATGGACATCTCGTCCTCCCACGTCTCGGTGACACCGGCCGCCTTGACCGTAGGACGCGACACCCATCCCCACGGATGGGAGTGCGCACATTGGTTCCTGGGAACCCTGTGCATGACCACAGGGTTCCCGGAGCCACGGCACCGACGGCGTCTCACCCTGCCGACGACACCCACGGCGCCCGACGCGTCGCGACGCCGTTCGCCGCCGGCGATGCCGGACGATCAGGCCGCACGCGGGTCGCGGTCAGAACAGCGCGATGGGCGGCAACGGGGGAAAGATCTCATCCAGCTCGGCGAGGTCGTCCGCACTGAACTCGTACCCGACCGAGGCCGCGTTCTGGGCGACCTGCTCGGGCCGTGTGGCACCGGCGATGACCGAGACGACAGCGGGACGAGAGGCGAGCCAGGAAAAGGCCACCTGGACCTCGTTGAGGCCGCGCTTCTCGGCGAAGTCACCGAAGGCCGCGAGCTGGGCCAGGTCGGCGTTCTCGAAGTCGTCCCGGCGGAAGTGGGTCAGCCGCGCTCCTTCCGGGGCCTTGCCGGATGAGTACTTGCCGGTCAGCAGCCCGCTGGCCAGCGGGTAGTAGGGCAGGACGCCCAGCCCGAACGCCTGGGCGGCGGGCAGCACTTCGTGCTCCGCACGGCGGTCCAGCAGGTTGTAGTGATTCTGCGAGGCGACGAAGCGGGTGGTCCCGAGCTGGCGGGCGAGATACTCGGCCTGGGCGATCTGCCATCCGGCGAAGTTGGAGTGACCGATGTAGAGCACCTTGCCCTGCTGTATCAGGGCGTCGAGCGCGGCCAGGGTTTCCTCGATCGGCGTGACCAGGTCGGGGGTGTGGAACTGGTACAGATCGATCCGATCGGTGCCCAGCCGGCGCAGCGACTCCTCGACAGCACGGACGATGTAGCGGCGGGAGCCGCGGACCCCGAAGTCGCGGCCGCTGGCCCCCTCCGTGTCCATGCCGAACTTGGTGGCGATCACAACGTCGTCGCGGTGGCCCTTCAGCGCCTCGCCAAGGAGTTGTTCGCTCAGCCCGGGCGGTGTGCCGTAGGTGTCCGCGACATCGAAGAGGGTGATGCCGGCGTCGAGGGCAGCTCGCACAACGGCGTTGGCGCCCTCCTGGGTGAAGCTGGCGGTGTTGGGCCTGCCGAGGTTGCTGCAGCCGAGCCCAACACCGGACACGGTCAAACCGGAGTTGCCTAGCTGGCGATAGCCGACGGACATGCTGCGCTCTTTTCTCGATGTGCAGAGGCGGTCAGGTGGGTGGCGATCCGGAGACCGAACACCGAACTGTCAATCCAGCCTGATCAGCGCATCAGCATGAGTCCAATCAATCCTTGCGATCCTCTGATGCAGATAATCAATGAACGTCGTCCGGCGTGTGGACGGCTCGGCCCTCGTCACCACCCCCGCGTCAGCACAGCTGGCCGGGCCGTACTCGGTCACGAAGCGGCGGCGCGCTGCCGAGCGTGTCGTCGTCGGTGAATTTCCTCTGCGGATGCATGCCATGACAGCGCGACTCAGCCGCCGCTGGACAACGGACAACGGACAACGGACAGCATGAAACCCGGTCGACACGCGCTGTTTCCCAGGGCCTCGGTGACTTTCGCCTACCGGCTGTTGTTCAGGATCCGTACCGGCATCGTCCCGGACGGGCTCGCCGACCTGGGTCTGGGGGATGTGCGCTGGAGCGGGGATGCGACGGTCCTGCTCGACTACGTCAAAGGCCGCACCAGCCAGGAGTCGTTGGCACTGTCCCGGTCGGCGGTGCGGCTGCTGAGGCAGTGGCTGGAGCATTCCTCTGTTGCCCGGCGGTTCGCTCCGGAGGAACTGCGGAACCAGCTGTGGCTGCGCTACTGGTCGGGGGGTGGCAGCGGCTGGTCGGCAGGCCGGTTCGAGACCGATGCCCGGGCCACGTGGGTACGCGAGCACCAACTTGTCGACGATGCCGGACGACCCCTGCGGATCCACCTGCACCGGATCCGCACTACCGTCGAAGCATCGCGCGACCGGACATCCTGGCGCGGCAGCAGCCGGGCCACGATCGACCCCAACCACACACCAGCGGTGAAGGGCGACCACTACCTGGCCGGCCAGAGCCCGGCGCAGAAGGACGCCACCGAGAACGTGATCGAGGACGCCCAGCGTGATCTGCTCCGCCGGGCCCACCCGCAGGCCGTGGTGCCCCCCGCCCACGACAACCTCGCCGGCTTCGTCCGCAACTTCCCCCAGACGGCCCGGGAGCTACGACTGGATGACACACGCCGGACGAACTGCTGGGCGGCGCACGGGACATGTTCGCGGCGAGCTGCACTGATCAGCTGTCGGGACTGCATGGCCCGGCGGGTCAGCCGTGTCCGGCCAGGCCGTGGGTGTGTCTGCTGTGTCCGCTAGCCGTCTTCTCGCCCCGCCACCTGCCCAATCTGATGCGGCTGCGGGCGTACTTCGCCCGGCAGTGGCGCCTGATGCCCGCCGCGGTGTTCCTGAGCGTCTTCGGCCCTTACTCCCAGCGGCTGGACGAGCTGCTCACACCGGCCTGCTTCGAGGAACGCGCGCTGCAGCACGCCGCCGAGCAGGTGGTCGACCGCGACAGCGAACTGACGCTGCGACCCGGGGAGTGCACCGAATGATCCGTGAGCGTGAGCTCGCGCGAGCGCGGCCGGAGCCGCCGTTCACCGGGGCGGACGTCCGCACCGTCGCGGGACTGTCGGTTCGACACGGACAGCGCGGCTCGCGCTTCGAACAGGACCGCTGGGACTTCACCGTGGTCGACCAACTACCCCGCTCCGTTCCCCGCGGCGTCCCGATCTGGAACTTCTGCGAGATCCGCAATCCGCGCTGGCACACGCTGGCCGAGGAGTATCTGACGGCGCTGTGCGCCCCCGGCCAGGAACGGGTCCGTGTCCTTCCCGCCGCCCACCGGGTACCGCGCACGGCAGTTCGCCCACGCGGTCGCCGGGGTGTCGAAGGGCAGGAGGGAGAACAAGACGCCTCCGGCCCGCGCCGAGGTGATGGCCCCGCTGCTCACCGCCACCCTGCTCCTCATCCGCACCATCGCTCCCCTGGCACTCGCCCTCAGCAAGACGTGCGAGGCCCCGCGGCCCCAGCCGCCGGGACCGGTCCGCACTGCGACAACGGCCCGGTTCGAGCGAGCCGTTCGCGCCCACCTGGCCGCAGGACTGCCGCTCGAGCAGGAGGAGGAACGGACGGTGCGCTCCAAGCTCATCCACGGCTGAGAGCGCGCGGATCCGCTGCTGCAGGTCAGCTTCGCTGTGCTTGCTCTGGAGGGGGCGTGCGTACACGCAGCGGGAAACCCTTCCGGCCGGGCCCCGGGTTCCTGCGAGATCCGCGCACAGCGGCAGTGCGCCCCCTGCTCGAACAGGCCATCGCGCAGGTGGGCATCCAGCCGCGCTGGGGCCGACAGGCAGAACCGATCACCCGCGCAGATGGCACCGGCACAGTCCCCTGGACGCTGCCCCTCACCCAGGACGGGCTGGCGCGGCTGCTCGGTCACATCCGCACCGCCTGCATCCTCACCATTGCCGCGCTGAGCGGCATGCGGACCAGCGAGCTGATCGAACTCCCCCTCGACTGCCAGCTCGCGCCCCGCTCCTACGGTCCGGACCGGGTGCGGCACCGCCTCAAGAGCAAGGCCATCAAGAGCCGCGGTCACGGCGGGAGTTGGGACGAGTGGGTCGTGGTCCCCGAGGCATACGAGGCCGCCGACATCGCCCGCAAGCTCGCCGACCCCGGCGTCGCGCACCTCTTCCCCACCCATCTCGACCTATGCCGCCGCTACCGGGACCTGCGGGAGTGGATCAGCAGAGACGAGGGACAGCGGCTGGGCCTGCCGCACCTGCCCGACGACGCCATCACACCCCGCGTCCTGCGGCGCACCCCGGCCGTCGAACTCGCCCACCGGCCCGGCGGCCTGTCCGCGGCGAAGCTGCAGCTCAAGCACCTGTCCGTCAGCACCACCGAGGGATACGCGAACCGTACCGGCGGAGCACAGGCCGTCTTCCTGGCCGAGGTCGGCAAGGAGGAAGAGTCCCGCAACCAGTCCCTGACGCTGCAGGCGTTCCGCGACTCCCAGGCCGGCCGTCGCCCCTCCGGGCCCGGCGCCCGGTACCTGCTGGCGTTCTTCGCCAGCGTCGAGCGCCAGCTGGAGGAGCTGGACGTGACGGCTCCGACGCTGAAACGAAGCGACCAGGAACTGATCAGCCTACTGGCCGGACGGGCCGGCGCCCTGCACCTGGGGCTGGCGAACTGCTGCTGGTTCCTCGATCCCGGCAAAGCACTGTGCCTCCAGCTCGCCCGCAGCTCCGACCGCAGCCGGCCACTGGTCGGGATGTGCGACTCGGCCCGCTGCCCGCAGGCCACCCACCACTCCTGCCACCGCGACGTGTGGGCGACATCCGCCGCCACCAGCCGAGCCTTCATCAGCAAGATCGGACGCAGACAGAAGACCGAGCGAGCACGACTTACGGTCGAAGCCGAAGCCGCCGAACACATCGCCGCCGGAATCGACGCCGCAGATCACGGAGAGTCCTATGGGCCAGATCAGTAGCACCGAACGCCGACGCAGCGAGGAAGCGATCCGGGCAGCCATGGACCGCCTCCTTCACGGAGAACTCCCGCCCGGCGGCTGATGCGACCTCAAGACACTGGCCGCGGAGGCCGGGATCGACCGCACCGGGTTCTCTCCGAAGAAGGACCCCAACGGCACCGTACGGGACCGCCCTTACCAGCACCTCGCCGACGAATTCGTACGCCGGCTGAAGGCACTGCACGAAGCGGGCACACTCCCGGACCCCCGCGACGCCCGGATCGCTCGCCTGAAGGCCGAGAACGACACCCTCCGGGACCGCATCGCCCGCCAGAACGCAACGCTCGAGAACCTGACCGAGTTCAAGATCCTCGCGCTGTCCCGCATCGCCGCCCAGCACGAGGAGATCACCCCGCTGCGCAGCCCTCAGGCCACCACCGGTACGCCACCCGCGGCCCACCTCACGGCCGTTTCCGGCGGCAGTCAGACCATCGGTTCCTGCAGCTGAGGCATGGGGGATGGCTCACTGCGTGGGGAGGAGATCGGCGAGCAGGCCGCGGATGCGGGTTTCGATCGCGTCGCGGATCGGCCCGCGAGGAGGATCGGACCGGATTTCGGCAATCGTCATCTGACAGGACTCGCCCGATTCCCAACCGGCTTGACGTATTCCGATATGGGAATACGATGGCTGCCATGGCACGAGCAGCGACGACGTCGGACGCGTTCAACGCGATCGCCGAGCCGCAGCGCCGGGACATCCTGGCGCTGCTGCGGGCGGGTGAGCGGCCGGTGACCGACCTGGCCCAGGAGCTGGGGATGAGCCAGCCGGGGGCGTCCAAGCACCTGCGGGTGCTCCGGGAGGTGGGGCTGGTGCGGGTCCGTGAGGCGGGCAAGCAGCGCCTCTACGGCCTGGACGCCCGCGGGCTGCGGCCGATCCACGAGTGGGTCGGCGGATTCGAGCGGTTCTGGAACGAGAGCTTCGACCGGCTGGACACCTACGTGCAGGACCTCAAGCAGACACGGCAGGAGGATTGACCGATGGCAGGGGCAAGGCAACAAACGCGGGCGGAGTCGGCGACGGCCGACCGGGAGATCGCGATCTCCCGGGTCATCGACGCCCCGCGGGAGCTGGTGTTCGAGGCGTTCACCGAGGTCCGGCACCTGTCGCGGTGGTGGGGTCCGGAGGGGTTCACCACCACCACGCGGTCCTTCGAGTTCCGCGAGGGCGGGGAGTGGGACTTCGTGCTGCACGGGCCGGACGGGACCGACTACTCCGAGTGGATCCGCTGGCTGCGGATCGTCCCGCCGGAGCGGATCGAGCTGCTGCACGGCGAGTCCCGCGACGACCCGAACGCCTTCGAGTCGGTCCTGACCTTCGCGCCGGACGGCGCGGCGACCCGGATCATGATGCACACGGTGTTCCCCACCAAGGAACTGCGCGACGAGGCGGTCGAGAAGTACCACGCGATCGAGGGCGGCCGGCAGACCCTGAGCAGCCTGGCGGCCTACGTCACCGACCTCGCGCGGAAAGGGGCGGAGGGCTGATGGCCGGGAAGGTGTTCTTCAGCGTGTCGATGTCGCTGGACGGCTTCATCGCGCCCGAGTCCGTGCCCGTCGACGACGAGCTCTTCGCGCCCGATAGGCAGGACGACCCGGACGTTCAGCGCTGGATGGCGCAGTGGATGGAGCTGCAGCAGTGGGTGTTCCCGCTGCGGTTCTTCCGGGAGAACCTGAAGCTGGGCGAGGGCGGCGAGGAGGGCCGCGACAACGACGTCGCGCGGGAGACGTTCGAGCGCACCGGCGCGAGCGTCATGGGCAAGCGCATGTTCGACCTCGGCGAGCGGTCATGGCCGGAGGAGGCGCCCTTCCACACCCCGGTCTTCGTCGTGACGCACACCAAGCGTGATCCGTGGGAGCGGCCCGGCGGCACCACGTTCCACTTCGTCAACGACGGCATCGAGCACGCCCTCGACCAGGCCCGCGAGGCCGCCGGCGACCGCGACGTCCGCATCGCCGGCGGCGGCGCTACGATCCTGGAGCACCTGAACGCCGGCCTGGTCGACGAGTTCTCGATCACGCTGTCACCGGTGCTTTTCGGCGCCGGCACCCGCCTGTTCGACGGCGTGGACGCGTCCAGGGTCGCGCTGGAGCCGGTCCGTTCGGAGCCGTCGTCGCGGGTGACGCACCTCACCTATGCCGTGCACCCACGGTAGCCGCGCCACCACTCCGCCCTGGCGACCCGAGCACCCACGGCGCACACGCTTGAATCAGCAGGCCACCACTGCCAACTGCGAATACCCATTTGGGCGGTAGCGGGCCGAGGGCTGCGTTCGGTGCAGGCGTCCGTGCGTTCGTCCCACGGTGGTTTTGCCGGAAGGGACCGCAGCGGTGCCGTACTGTCCCGTGAAGCCGTGGCGAGCTGTTGGTGCTGGTGCTCTCGCGCTTGGTGGTCAGGATGGCTGGACTTGGTCGAAGAGGGCGAGGGCTTCGGCGGGGTCCGGGCTCACAAGGCGTTCCAGGCCGGCCGTCGTGATCTTCGCCCACCTGCCGGCCCGTGCCCACATCCGTTCCTCGAAGGCGCGGACGGCGTCGTCCAGGTCTCCGGGGCCGGTGGCGATGGACTCGGCGAGTTCGGCGCCATCCAGCATCGCGAGGTTGGCGCCCGCCCCCAACGGGGGCATCAGATGGGCGGCGTCGCCCAGTAGCGTCACCCCGAAGACGTGGGTCCAGGTGTGGGTCACGGGCAGGACGTAGAGCGGGCGGTGGACGAAAGCGGTGCCGTGGTGGAGGAGGTCGAGGACGGGAGCGGCCCAGCCGTCGAACAGAGCCAGCAGGCTCGATCGCACGGCCTCGACGTCGGCCAGGTCCAGGTTGGTGTGCCAGTCCAGCGGCGCGCGGAACTGGGCGTACACCTTGACGTGGCCGCCGCTGTTGCGTTGGGCGACGAGCTTTCGGTTCACGCCGTACACAGCCACGGAGCCGTCGCCGATCAACCGGGCGAGGTCGGGGTGGCGGGTGTCGACGTCGTCCAGGGAGGTCTCGACCGTGGTGACGCCGGTGTAGTGCGGCGTCACCGGCGAGACTGCCGGGCGGGTCCGGGACCAGGCGCCGTCCGCGCCGACCACGAGGTCGAACGTCTCCTGTCGCCCGTCCGCGAAATGGACGAGTACGCCGTCCCGGGTCCCCGGCACCACCTGTGTCACGCCCCGCCCCCACCGGACGTCGAGAGGGCCGAGCAGCAGGTCACGGAGTTGCCCGCGGTCGATCTCGGGATTGGCCCGGTCATCTGGACGGGGTCGCCAGTCGCGCAGGACGGTCCCGGCCGTGTCCAGGATGCGCATGGCCTGCCCCTCGGGGCGAGACAGCGCCTGGAATTCCGCCAGCAGCCCCGCCTTGTCCAGCGCGAGCTGGCCCAGCCCTTCGTGCAGGTCCAGCGTGCCGCCCGGGGGGCGGGCGTCCGGGGTGGGATCGCGTTCGAGGACAGTGACGGGGTGATCATGGCGGTGCAGGACGCGGGCGAAGGCAAGGCCGGCAGGACCGCTCCCGACCACTGCGATGCGGTGTCTCATGTCGATACACTGTATTGGTTCAATACGATGCATCGCAACGGTACGGTGTGACCATGACTGTGTGGGACCGGCCGGAGCCGCCGACTCAACCCGTGCCGCTCGACCGGGAGCGGATCGTCGCCGCCGCCATCGCGCTGGCCGACGAGGGCGGGCTTGAGGCGGTGTCGTTGCGCAAGGTCGCCGCCCGGCTGAACGCCGGCCCGATGCGGCTGTACGGATACATCTCCACCAAGCAGGAGCTGTTCGACCTGATGGTGGACGAGGTCCAGGCCGAGATTCTCCCCGAGGAGCAACCCGGTGACTGGCGGGAGGCGCTGCGCGCCCTCGCCCATCGCACCAGGCAGGCCGCTCTCCGTCACGAATGGCTGGCCGACCTGCTCGGCGGCCGCCCGACCCTGGGCCCGAACGGCCTCGCCGTGACCGAGGCCACGCTGGCCGCCCTCGACGGCCTCGCCGACATCGACACCGTCATGCGCGCCGTGGAGACTGTCAGCGCCTACTTCACTGGCGCGATCAGGCGTGAGATCGCGAACCTGCGGGCCGAGCGCGCCACGGGCCTGTCCAAGCGTGACTGGCAGCGCGCCTCCGGCCCGCATGTGACGAGCATGTTGGCCACGGGCCGCTTCCCGGCGCTGGCCAAGGCCGTGCATGACGGCACGGACGTGGACGCCGATACATCCTTCGCGACCGGCCTGGACTGGGTCCTCGACGCCGTGGCCGCCAAACTCACCCGGCCGCCGGCGTGACACTCAGCCCTTGCCGAATGTGAGCTGGATCGGGGTCGGGGCGCGGGGCCGTCACCCGTGGTCCTGCCAGGTCGTATGCGGTGACCGACCGGGGCGGTACGGCCCTCCAGTCGGGCCGGCGCACCACCGCGACGTGCCCCTCGGCCCATGCGCCTTTGTCCTGCCAGTCGTCAGGCGGTGCCATCAGCACACGTAGTTCCTGTTCGTTGAGCCATTCCAGACCCAGGACCTGGCGGCCGAGCTCGTGCTCGATGAGCGACGTGGGCATGCCCGTCTCCAAGTCCAGCAGGAGCAATTCGCCTTCAAAGAAGTAACCGCCGTCATAGCTGCCCGTGCCGGCAACGAGGAGGGGCAGCACGGGATGGAAGGCCATTGCGTGTACGGGGTGGCGCGCACGGAGAAGGGCTCGGCAGGCCAGATCATCGGTGCTGTAGACACCAACCGGCGCAGTGCTGCCGAACTCATGCATGCCCGCCACCGCCGTGTGTGTGCCCGCTACCGCCAGCAGGCGGCGACGCTCGTCATCAACAGCGAGGGTGGGATCGCCAACCTCGGCGAAGGGACGGTCACCGAGGATTCGGTCGATGTGGAACGGGACGGTCATGGCGATGATCTTCTCAATGGCCGAAGACTGCGGGAAGTCACGAACTTCAAGAAGCTGAACAGAAGAACTTGACTGGAAAGTCTTCCAGGCCTTTCGCCCACTCCCGCTCGAAGGCCGGCACCCAGGTGTCGGCGCGCGCTGGGCGTGGATCAACTGACGCGATCGGTGAACCGGCTGATCAATTACGCGTGAAGCGGCGCGGGAGCCAAAGGCCGCGCCGGGGAGGCTGACGGTCCCGAGGGCCGTCGGCATTGCCGACGGGCAGTCACGTCATCACGTCAGGAGTGGCCGAGAACTCGGTGCGGCTGGTACGGGGCCTCCAGGCGGGCGATCTCCTCCTCGCTGAGGGACACCCCCACCGCCGCGACCGCGTCGTCCAGATGGTTCAGCTTGGTCGCGCCTACGATCGGTGCGCTGATCGCCGGCTTGCCCAGCAACCACGCCAGGGCGATCTGCGCGGGCGGCAGCCCCCGCTCACCGGCGACCTCGCGCACCGCGTCGACCACGTCGAAGTCGGCGTCCCCGTACAGTTCCTCGGCGTACTGGTCGCTGCCCGCGCGGACCGTGAGCTGCTTGCCGCCGCGTTCGCGTGAACCGGCGAGCAGCCCGCGCGCCAGCGGGCTCCATGGAAGGCAGCCCACTCCCTGGTCGAGGCAGAGCGGGATCATCTCGCGCTCCTCCTCGCGGTAGGTCAGGTTGTAGTGGTTCTGCATCGACACGAACTTCGTCCAGCCGTGTCTCTCCGCGACGTGCTGGGCCTTGGCGAACTGCCAGGCGAACATGCTGGACGCACCGATGTAGCGCGCCTTGCCGGAGCGCACCACGTCGTGGAGCGCCTCCATGACTTCCTCGATCGGCGTCTCGTAGTCCCACCGGTGGATCTGGTACAGATCCACGTGGTCGGTCCCCAGCCGCCGCAGCGAGGCATCGATGCCGGACAGGATGTGCTTGCGCGACAGGCCGCCGTCGTTGGGTCCCGAGGCCATCGGAAAGTAGATCTTCGTGGCGAGCACGTAGTCGTCACGGCGGGGGAAGAGCTTGTCGAGCAGCCGTCCGGTGATCTCCTCGCTCACACCGTGCGAGTACATGTCCGCGGTGTCGAAGAACGTCACCCCGGCCTCCGCTGCCCGCCGCACGATGGGCTCGGCCGCCGCCTCGTCCAGGAACCACGCACGCCGGGCGGGATCGCCGTAGCTCATCATGCCGAGACAGACCCGCGAGACCTTCAGCCCTGTCGAGCCCAGCCTGATGTACTTCATGCCTGCACGCCCTTGGACGTTCGCCACCCAGTTGCGTCAGCCTACGCTTGGCCGGCGCTCGCGGTGGTAGGGAAGCAACCAGTCGGCGACGTCGCCAGCGATCCGCCGTACCTCGGGATGCCTTCGCGAGACTCAGCGTAAGATCACTGTCCGCTGCGGCCCGCCTGAGCGCCGCCACTTCGCCGTCGGCAGGCAGGCAGCTCCCAGCGGTGGAGCCGCAGTATCGAGCACTATGTCATGGCTGCTCTGCGTTCGCGGCTCCCGTACGGTCTCCAGGCTGCGGCCTTGTCTGAGAGGGCAGGGGAAGGGGCCGGGCAGGTGCGTCGGAGGTGTAGGCGTCGGCGTCGAATCGGCTGAGTCGGCGCACGAGCCGCCCGGTGGACCACGGCCAGGCGAAGGTGTTCCGCCCGGTGGAAGTGAAGTAGTAGCTGGTGCAGCCGCCCGTGTTGTAGACCGTGGTTGCGAGCGCGTCCTGGACGGCGGTGTTGTGGGCGGCCTGGGCGGCCGACCGGACGTCCAGGGCACAGTGGCCGCCCTGGTCGAGGTGGGCCAGAGCGGCAATGAGGTACGTCAACTGGGCTTCCAGGACCGTGATCGCGGAGGTGGAGCCGCCGAGCAGATTGGGTCCCAGAAGCAGGAAGAGGCTGGGAAAGCCGCTCACGGTGGTGCCCATGTACGCCTGCGGTTCACCGCCCCAGGCTTCGTCGAGTGTTCGGCCGTTCGTGCCGTACAGACTCTTGGCCAGCGGCAGCTCACCGACGCGGAAGCCTGTGGCCTCGATGAGCACGTCGGTATGAACGGTGGTGCCGTCGGCGCCGACGACCTCGTTGCCGCGTACGGCGGTCACCGCGGTGGGATGCAGGCGGACGTGCGGCTGAGACAAGGCCCGGTAGAAGGTGCTGGACGTCAGAAGACGCTTGCAGCCCAACCGGTATTCCGGTGTCAGCTGCCGACGTAGCTGCCGGTCGCGGACCGCGAGCCGCAGGTGTGCGCGGGCGCCCGCCTCGAGGAGGCGGGCGCCCTGAGGGTGGCGGAAGGCGTAGCCAAAGCCCTCCTGCAGGGCGTACTGCCCGGCGCGCAGAGCGCCGCGCGCACCGGGTACGCGATCCAGAAGCCGGTTGAACGCCGCGGGTAGCAGCAGATCGGGCTTGGGCAGCACCCACTGGGCGGTGCGCTGGAAGAGGCCCACGGACGCAGCCTGGGCTTCGATGGCCGGGACGACCTGGACGGCGGAAGCACCGCTCCCCACCACGGTCACCCGCCGCCCGGCCAAGTCGACGCCGTGGTCCCACCGGGCGGTATGGAACACGGGACCGTCGAAGTGCTCGATCCCGGGGACCTCCAGGCGGCGCGGGACGTGCCACGGGCCGGTGGCCAGGACCAATACCGCCGCGCTGTAGGGCCCGTCGCTGGTCTCCAGCAGCCAGCGGCCGGCCGCCCCGTCCCACCGGGCCCCCAGCACCTGAACACCGCAGCGCAGCATGTCATCAAGCCGGTACCGCTCGGCCGTCGCCCGCAGATAGGCAAGGATTTCCCGCTGCCCGGCGAAGACCCTGCTCCAGGCGGCATCCGGGGTGAAGGAGTAGCTGTACAGCGTCGAGGGCACATCGCAGGCGCAGCCGGGGTAGGTGTTCTCCCTCCAGGTGCCGCCGAGTTGCGTCCCCTTCTCGAGAACAAGCACATCGTTAAACCCTGCTTGGCGAAGCCGGACGGCGGCGCCGATTCCGGAGAAACCCGCTCCGACGACCACGGCCCGCAGGTCCCTGTCAGTCCGCGTCCTCTGAGCCGGGATCACAGCAACGCTCCGGTCGGGCGGGCGGCGCTGAGACCACGGCCCACGCGCGGCTCTCGCGGATCCGTTCGGCGGACGGATCCCGAAGAGAACCCGGCCTCACGGGCCGCCTCGGCCGCCCGTCGTGCGGTCCCTGCCACAGCCTGCCCACCTGGAACGTACGGCCATGGCGAGGTGTGTGGGCCTGGCTCGGTCACAGCAGCCAATGGCAGACCTGCTTGCATCAGTACCTTCTTTCCCTTGCTCCGGGTAGATGCCGTCGGTCGGCGAGCCACCCGTGCCGGCCGACGGGTCACCCGAACACATCCACGACGTCGATTGACCCGGCGCGTGGTCGTCCGTGCGGCGTCGTCCGCATCCACGCCACTTCGGCCGAATCCGGCGTGAGCCCCTCATGCACGCAGTTCACGAGAAATGCTCGGGTGCGTGAAACAGGGACCACAGAGCGTTCCACTGACGCCACGCACTGCATGATCCCGAAATACTCACGCCGGCAGCGCACGTAACGCCGGCACCGGATGACGGTGAAGAAACCTCACATGCTGGGGATTTGTTCAGTCCCGGCCGTCGAGAGCATCACTCGAACGAAGCACGACTTATGGAGCCGTGCAGCGGCAGCGGAGTTCCTCGGACCGGTCCCGAAGCTGGTCTTCGAGAGTGACGTTGTCTCCGCAGGCCACAGTCTGCAGCAGCATGGCGCACACGGTCGCTTCGGCGGCCGGGCCGCCCAGGAGGGGAAAGGCGGCGCGGACGCGGGCAGCGACGTTCGGTTGCAGCAGGGAGAAGGCGACCGTTGGCCGACAGGGGGCTCGGTGTGGCCTGGTGAGATCGTGAGGGGCGCAGGATGGAAGACCAGTGGTCGGCATGCGATCTCAACGCGCTCCTTGACGAACTCGCGGTCGGCCTTGCAGATCCGGACTGCGATCTCGATGCCCTGGGCGACATGGAGGAGCAGTTGACAGCCGCGCAGCAGGCAGCGCTCATTCCGCGCTTGGAGGCGCACCTGGAGGCCGCCGTGGCGGCGGGGAACGGGTACGCCCGGTCCGTACTCGCCGGGATCCTTGCCGAGACGGCCGGCCGCGCGTCTCTGGCCGTCCTGTTGCGCGCCTGGTCCCGCAACCTGGGCGACGACCAGGACAGTCTCACGACGACGCTCTCCGTATTCGCACACGAGGACCCGGTCACCGCACGCCGCGTCCTCGTGCCGTGGGCGGAGGACCCTGACCCCAACCTGCGCCGGACAGCGATCTGGCTGCTCGGCTACGTCCCCGCAATCACAGATCCCGCCCTGCTGGCTCACGCGGCCCAGGATCCGGACGAGCGAATACGGAGCGCGGTCGTCGGCACGCTCGGAAGTCACGGTACGAGCCCGGCGGCCGTCGACTTGATGGTGAGCCTGCTGGCCGATCCCTCCGCACACGTGCGCGTCTGCGTCCTCAGCTCTCTCGGTTTCCTCCAGCAGCCCTGGACTCTGCCGGAGATCTGCCGCCTCGCAGACGACAGCAGCCCTCCCGTCCGTGCCTGGGTCGCCATCGCCCTGGGACGTTTCCATGCCACGGAGTCAGGCGATCTCGCCACCGCGGCTGTGCTCGACCGACTCCAAGTGGACCCGGACCCATACGTCCGCGAACAGGCGACGACCGCACGTCGGCGAACGACACACCGCAGCCGCTGAACATCGCACGGCAGAAGGTCACATCGCCGACGCCAACCGGCTGGGGAACGAAGAGCGACCCCAGCCGATTTCAAGGTTGCGACCGCGCTTCCGTGATGGCTACGGCCGGAGGAGTACGCAGGTTTGAGTAAGGGAGATGAGATTCCTCCGCACTTCTCATGCTTGATCATCTTGACCGCGGATGATCAGCCCCTGCCTGTGCTGCTGAGCGACCTCATCCTTCGATCCACCAGCGCCCCCTCGCACTTGCGGTGTGTTGAAGCCACCGCGCCCTGAGGGGTGTTGAAGGCGGTTTGCCCCTTCTCGCGACCGAGGCGCAGTTTCTTCCGAAAGCACGGCTGACTCGAGCGCCGGCTGCTCGATCGAACGACGGCCCGTCAGACGGGAACCGGCCGCGGCTGACGGGCGAGTGTCCTCGCTCTCCGGTCCGACTCCAAGACCACCCTGAACTCAGACCCAGAAGGCACCCACTAACACCAACGCCCACACACCGCCAAGGAGCCCCGCCCTCTATGCAGACTCAACCCCAGACGGCCCCGGCGACCACCGGGGGCTGCGTGCTTCCCGGAGGAGCCAGTGCCGACCTGCGAACCCCTCCCCCAGTCAGCCGACCGCGGCCTTCCCCAGCTGTTCCCGGTGCGCCCGGGCCGTGGCCATCAGATCGTCGAGCGTGTCCCTGGTCCGCACGAGGTCAGCGATGTGCGTGGAGAGGCGCTCGCGCTCCAGTGCCATCCGCTCCAGCGCGGAGTCGGAGTTTTCCTCGCTGGGCGCGTCGACGCAGGGCAGCAGCTCGGTGATGGTGCGGCTGGACAGGCCGGCGGCGTACAACCGCTGGATGAACGCGACCCGTTCGACCTCGCCGTCCGTGTAGTGCCGCTGCCCGCTCGGGCTACGGGTACTGGCGAGCAGCCCCTGCTCCTCGTAGTAGCGCACGGACCGGACACTGACTCCGGCGCGTGACGCGAGCTCCCCGATCCTCACAGAGCCTCCCGGCTGAGTTCTGCGTCACAGACCCTTGCCTCTGACGTCAGTGTGAGGTCTTAGCGTAGCCGCCGTGCCCGAGATGCGGGCACGGCGGAACGCGAAGGAGTCCCGACATGACGACCCTCTTCACCAGCTACCGGCTCGGCGGCCTCACGCTGCCCAACCGGATGGTCATGGCCCCGATGACCCGGGTCCGGGCCGCCGCCGGTGGCCTGGCGACGTCGTCGATGGCGACCTACTACGCCCAGCGGGCCACAGCCGGGCTGATTGTGAGCGAGGGCGTGCAGCCGAGCGCGATCGGGCAGTCCAACCCGGGTACACCGGGACTGCACACCGACGAGCAGGTCGCCGCATGGCGCCCCGTGACCGCCGCCGTCCACGCCAACGGCGGCCGGATCTTCGCCCAGCTCATGCACGGCGGCCGGGTCTCACATTCCGACACCACCGGCCTGCAGCCGGTCGGGCCCTCAGCCGTCCCCGCCGTCGGCGACGTGTTCACCCCGACCGGACTCCAGCCCGCTCCGACGCCGCGCGCGCTGGACACCGCCGAAGTGCCCGAGCACGCGCGGTCGTACGCCGAAGCCGCGCAGCGCGCCGTCGACGCGGGCTTCGACGGCGTGGAACTCCACGGCGCCAACGGCTACCTGATCTCGCAGTTCCTCTCGTCCAACGCCAACCTGCGCACGGACCGCTACGGAGGCCCGATCGTCAACCGGATCAGGTTCGCCGTCGAGGCCGTCGCCGCCACCGTCGAGGCCGTCGGCGGGGACAGGACCGGCATCCGCTTCTCACCGGGCGGGACCTTCTGGGGAGTTCAGGAGACCGACGTCCGCGAGCTCTACACCGCGCTGCTGGACGAACTGGCCCCCCTCGGGCTGGCATATGTGCACCTCGAAGCCACCGCCGACGAAGAGGTGCTCGTCGCCCTGCGGCGAGCGTGGCCGGGCACCCTCGTCATGAACCCCGTCCTTCCGATGGGTCCGAAGCAGACCAGCCGGGACGACGCCGACCACTGGCTCGGTCTGGGCGCCGATCTCATCAGCTTCGGCCGCGCCTTCCTCGCCAACCCCGACCTGGTCGAGCGGCTGAGGGGCGGACTTCCGATCGCCCCCGTCGACGAGGCCACGTACTACCAGGGCGGTGACGCGGGCTACCTGACCTACTCGGCCCACCAGTACGCGGCTTGATGCCGAGCTGCGGCGAACGAGCGGAACCAGCGCGGGCGGTGGTGCTCAGCCCCGCTCACGAGCACTCCCGCCGGCTGTCCCAGCCCTGCACTCATGAGCGTGGAACACGTCAGGCAGTACACATACGTGTTCACGGTGATCGAGTACGCCAACCGACGGATCCGGGTCCTGGGTGCGACCGCACACCCGACCGCTTCCTGGGTGGCGCAGGCCGCGAGGAATCTGGTCATGGACCGCGGGCCGGCCGCCTACGGCTACGACCCGTTCTTCCTGCGTCGCGAGTGGCGGCCGCCGTCCGTGGCCGGGCAGCTGCGGCAGCTGGCCGAACAGGAGCGTGCTGCACGGAAGTTGGCGGCCCGCCGGGAAGCGGACCGGCGTGCCCGGTGGGGGCCGGGCTGGAGCGAGGGCGAGGCGTTCGCCGTGGCCGGACCTACTACCGGCACGCGGCCCCGAAGTGAGGCCCGCGGCGGCCCGAAAGTGCAGAAACCCGCCAGGATCTGCTTGAAGAGCCGGAAGGTTGGCGCGCGGCCGGGACTGGAGCGGCGGCGCACCGCGACGGCGACGACTGTTCACGACACCTTCGTCACGAAGCGTTCGGCGACGGCCAGGGCGGCCGCCATGATGCTCAGTTGCGGATTCACCTCCGGACAACTGGGCAGCACGGAGCCGTCTGAGATCAGCACGCCGTCGACGCCGCGCAGGCGCCCGTCCGGGTCGGCGGGTGACCGCTCGGGGTCGGCACCGGCAGCCGCCGTACCCGTGGGGTGAAACGCGGACACATGCAGTTGCCGCGCGGTCACCGTGTCCAGCAGCGCTTCGAGCTGGGCCGGGGTGCGGGCTCGCGGCACCTGCGGTACACCGGTCAGCACCTCTTCGGCGCCCGCCGCGAACAGCAGGCGGCCCATGGCCCGCCCGGCCCGGAGCAGGCGGCCGGCGTCGCGCGGCGTCAGGTCGTAGCGCAGCAATGTGCGGTCCCTGCCGAGGACACGCCCTGAGGGCCGGTCGGCGATCATGGCACCGAGTGTCGCGAGCTGATCCGTCGCTTCCAGTTCGCGGCGCAGCTCGCGTCCGATGCCGGGCAGCACGAACGAACTCATGCCTGCCGGCGCCGCGGTGGCTTCGATCAGGATGCCGTCGTCGCGCAGGTGCTCCACCCCGACGCTCTGCAGGACGCCCTTCCAGCCGGTGACCGGGCGGCCGAAGCGTCCCGCGACGCTGATCGCCGGGTGCACGCTGAGGTTGCGGCCGAGCCGCGGGTGTCCCCCGAGGCCGGAGCGGCGCAGTAGCGGCGGGGTCTGCAGGGCCCCCGCGGCGACCACGACCAAGGGGCTGAGGATCTCCAGTTCGCTGCCGTCCGGGCGGCGAACCAGCACCCCGGCAGCCCGTGGACCACCCGGCCGGTCGCGGTCGACGAGGATCCGCCGGACGCGAGCGCCCGTCACGATACGGGCGCCGGACGCGCAGGCCTCGGGAAGCACGGACAGCTGGACGCTCTGTTTGGCACCGGTGGGGCAGCCGACGACACACTGGCAAGAGCCCCTGCAACCCGGGGCGTTGCGACGCAAGGGTGCCGCGGCCCAGCCGAGCGCCTTCGCTCCGGCCAGTGCGAGCAGTCCGTTGTTGCCCAGCACCGGCAGCGGCTGGGGTGCCACCTGCAGGGTGCGTTCCACCTCGTCGAGGTGGACGTCGAAGCCTTCGGCCGCCGCGAAGCCGTGCTGGTCCAGCCAGCGGGTGAGGACGTGGTCCGGTGTGCGATAGCACGTACCGGAGTTGACGACAGTGGTGCCGCCGACCGCGCGGCCCACGGGCAGGACCAGCGGGGGGCTGCCGAGGGCGATCGTCCCACCGCCGTCCCGGTACAGGTCGGTGAAGCGGTCGAGCGGGGCCCGGCGCCCGAACGACGCACTGGTGTGGTGCTCCCCCTCCTCGAGGACGACGACACGCATCCCGACGCGGGCGAGTGTCCGGGCGGCCATGGCTCCGCCGGCGCCCGAGCCGACAACGACGGCGTCGGCGCTCGAACGCGCGGGCCAGTCGCGGGACGGCGTACAGTCGAGCGGCGGGTCGTCGGGGCCGGACGCCAGGGGCGCCGGGGGGTGCTGATGCAGCGTCCGCTCGGTACCGGCCGCCAGCAGCAGCGGTACTTTGACCGCGTCCAGGAGCGGCAGCAGGGCCCGGTGGGAACCGAGCGACCCCATGACCTGCTCCCGTTGCGCCGCGCTCAGCGCGGACAGCCGCCTGCCCGTTCGGGCCACGCTGTAGGCGTCGATCGCCGCGGCCGCGGTACGCACGGCCGTCCGTACCGGGGCGGGCATGGCGTCGAGCAGCATCTCGGCCCTGCGCGGCACGGCCCGCGTCCACGCGCTGGTGCCGTCGTCCGCGAGCAGGGCGGCTGCAAGTCCCGCCAAGGCGTTGGGACCTCGGGAGTTCATCGGTCGCCGACCTCCGCGTGCGCGGTGCCCGACAGCCGCCATACAGCCTCCCGCCGCCATGTGCCCCACCAGCGCTCCAGGCTGACCACCGCGTCCGCCCTCTCGCTGTTGCGGCAGACCGCGGTGGAGCCGTCGGGGTCGGTGTAGCCCAGCGTCAGTGTCTGTTGCGGCGGCTGGGTAACCGTCACCTGTATGCGGCTCAGGCCCACCCTGCCCTCGACCCGCCACTCGGGCAGGCGGATGTCCGCGCGGAACCGGCCGATGCCCGCCCAGCCCACGGCAGAGCGTTCCGCGCGCCGGGGCCAGGTACGGCCGTTTCGGTGCAGACGCAGGAAGACCAGCGGCGGCAGCCTGTCGAGTCCGCGTCGCATGGATACCGCGGCGATGATTTCCAGGACGTCGCCGCCACCCAGGTCGGCGTGGAGCCAGGCCCAGCGGCGGGCGTTGCCGTGGCCGTAGATGCGGGCGCCGGCTCCCGGAGCGTCGTCCAGCCGCAGCTCACTGGTGCCGTACCGGATGGTTCCGCTGTAGCGGGCGCGGGCGGCGGGGAGCATGTGCGAGGCCGGCAGCCAGGGACGTCGCCAGGACCAGCGGGGGAAGGTGTGAAGCGGCGGACCTTCGGGGCTCTCGGTGAGTGCCCAGGTGAACGTCCCGGCGGAGCCGGTGAGCCGGCCGGGTCGGACGCGGATGCCCTCGGCGGTGAAGCCCTCCGGATGCGCCGTCCACGGTACGGGGCCGAAACGTGTGTGTTCGGCGGGGCCGTCCTTGGGGAAGACGGCGATCCAGCCGTGCGCGTAGGCAGCGGAACCGTCGGAGGGCGCCACCAGTTCGTGGTGCAGCCAGATCCCGCTGTCGGTGGCCGGATCGGTCAGGGTCGTGTACCAGACCTCGGTCCGCCCCGGTGTGCCGTCCCAGCGCGACGTCAGATGCCTGTCGGCAGGGGATGCTGCCGCACGAGGGAACCGGAAGCTCGCGAGGAAGGGCAGCAGGCCGGTGGCGAGGGGGAAGCGCAGCGTGCCCTCCCCCACGCGGTCACCGTCCTCGTACAGGGTGAACGGCAGTACGGTCAGCGAGGCGAGCGGACGCTTGGGCGACACCGACTTCCAGCCGTCCAGAGTGAGGCGCCGGCCTTCCAGGGCGAAGGTGATCCGGTAGCGGATCCTGCGGCGCGACAGGGGCGCTATCTCCAGCTCGCCCTCGGCTTCGGCGTCGTCGGCCCGTCCCGCTATGCGTACCCGTCCGCTCACGTGCGCCCGCGTCGTGCGGTGGGGCAGCAGCACGGCGTCGGCACGGGCCAGCAGGTCCAGCCGCACGGGCCGGTCGCCGTCCTCGTCGGCCAGGCGCACACGGCCCAGCATGGTCTCCTTGAACACCGTCCCGTGTGAGCTCACAGGGCACCTTCCCGGCGTCCGCGGGAGCGTGCCAGCCCCTTGAGCATGATGCGTTCCGTTGCCGACAGATAGTCGCCCGCGGCGGTGCGTGCCGCCTCCTGGTCGCCGACGGCCACGGCCTCGACGACCGGTGCCAGACGGTCATGAGCGGCCCCGGGATCCTCGAATGGCCCGACCAGTGCCCCGCGCACCGGCAGGTACGCGTTGAACAGGGTGTTGGTCAGCAGGACGTACACCCGGTTGCCCGTGGCACGGGCCAGTGCGCGGTGCACCTCCACGTCCGCCAGCTGCACGGGCTCGCCCCCCGCCGCATCCCCGACGGCCGCCAGCAGCAGACGCAGTTCGGCGACCTGGGCCGCCGTGGCGCGGGTCGCTGCGCGTTCCACGATCAACTCACCGATGCTGCGCCGGACTTCGAAGATCTCACCGATCCAGTCGGGGCTGTGGCGCACGAGCATCGGCAGGAGGTCCGCCCCGCCCAGGCGCAGGAAATCCCGTACCCGGGTACCCACTCCGTGGCGCGTCTCCAGCAGCCCGGCGTGCGCCAGTCGGCCGAAGGCGTGCTTGAGGGAGGTGCGGGTGACCCCGAATCCGTCGGCGAGTTCACGTTCGGGAGGCAGATAGCTCCCGGCGGGATGACGCCCGGCGAGGATGTCCTCGCGCAGCCGCTCCTCCAGCACGTCGACGATCGTCTCGCGTGGCAGTGCCTCCACCCCGGCCCCCAATGATTCAGTGGTTCAGTGGCTCAGCCACTGAACCACTATTAATGACGCGGCGTCAATAAGAGCGGCCGGGACAGCGTCGGTGCCACGCGCCTCGATGTCGGTTCTTCGCGGTGCCGCCGTGCGGTCACCGGCCCGGTGGCCGCTCCCCGCGGTCTGCTGCTCGGCGGGTACGACACCGAAGGGCGCCTTCAGCACGTCGGCCGCACCACCCTCGCCCGGGCAGCGGGTACTGCGATCGCCGGCCTTCCAACTGCCGCCCATCAGATCAACGGCCGCAAGCGGCACCTGGTCGTCGACACCAAGGGCCTGCCGCTGTTCGACATGGTCACCCCCGCCGACACCACCGACCGCGACGCGGCGAAGGAAGTCCTTTTCCGCCTGCGGCTGATGCACCCCGAGATCACCATCGTCTGGGCCGACTCCGGCTGTGCCGGACAGCTCGTGACTTGGGCGAAGAAGCACCTCGACCTGACCCTCAAGCCCCTCAGCCGCCCGAAGAACACCAGCGGATTCGTCGTCCTGCCCCGCCGCTGGGTGGTCGAGAGGTCGCTCGCCTGGATCATGCACGCCCGCCGTCACGCCCGCGACCACGAACGACTCATCCAGCACTCGGAATCTAGGCGCCTTGTCCTGAGCGACAGCCTCCAGCGCCGCAGCCGCAAACCCCCGCGCGGCAGATCCCAGGGCGGCGTTCATCGCCTCGCGGGCGGCATCGGGACCGCCCTCCGCGTAGTGCATGCCAATCCCCTACGCCTCTGCTGCTCGGTCGACCAAGTTCGAGAGTGCCCTGATACGCAGAAAATCGTCAGGTTCATACAGGTGTGAGTGGTTGCGGTACAAAAAGTGCCGTCGAGACTGATCTGGGTTGACCGGCACCCTGCCGGGGTGCCGGTCAGCTCCGCAGAATCAGGCTGAGCGGAGACAGATCGGATGTCCGGCCGGGCCGGCGTACACCCGGGAGCCCTGCTGGGCGGCGACATCGTCCGTCGGTTGTAGCCATCGACCGCCGGCGTCAAGCACCCGCTTGTCCGCGCTCCCCGCGTCGTCCGTGGCGAGGTCGAAGTGCATCTGCTGGGAGGCGCCGTCGGGCCACTGTGGCGGCACATGTTCCGGCGCATGCTGGATTACGGTCACGGGGAAGCCGACGGTCTGCAGGAAGTGGTGCGTTGCCGTCCTCGTGATCGAGCAGTCGAGCAGTCGAGCAGCCGGTGCCAGAACGAGCTGTCGCTTTCCAGGTCTGCGGCGTCCACGATCAGTGACGTCAGGCTGAAGGTCATGGTGTCTCTCCTCGAATTGCGTGTCGGGGTGCGGCTCAGACCACCGGGATGATGCCGCCGTCTACGCGGAACTGCGCACCGGTGAGCCATTTAGCGCGGCCAGAGGCAAGAAAAGCGATCATCTCTGCGACGTCCTCGGGTTCGCCGGGGCGCCCCATCGGGACCTTCAAGTGATCCACGATCTGCTGCTTGACGTCGTCGATGCCCACACCCTGACTGTCGGCCATCTGCTGGAGATGGCCGACAGCTCCCTCGATGACGACGAAGCCCGGCACAACGCACACCACGCGTACGCCGTGCTCTCCCACCGCCGTCGCCAACTCGCGGCTGTAGGCGTTGAGCGCCGCCTTCGATGCGGCGTACGACGCCTCGGCAGGCTGGGGAAGGTGGCTGGCGATGGAGGAGACGTGGACCACGACGCCGGAGCCACGCTCGACCGTCTGGGGAACCAGGGCCCGGTCGAGCCGGACCGCGCCGAGCAGGTTCATTTCCAGGTCGGCGAGCCAGGACGCGTCGGACCGCTCCAGGGTCGGCATCGGCACGGTCGCGGCTCCGGCGTCGTTGACCAGGACGTCGATGCCTCCGACGCCGTCCACCACCCGCCGGCCAAGTTCCGCTGCCCCCTCCTCTGATCGCAGGTCGGCGGGGACAAAGGTGGCGGGCAGGTCGTCCGCGGGCGCTGTTCGCGAGGCCGTCAGCACGGTGGCGCCGGCTGCGGCGAAGCGACGAATTGTCGCCTCCCCGATCCCTCGGCTACCGCCGGTCACCAGCACGCGCAGGCCGGTAAGCCCTTCGTTCACGATCGTCACGGCGAACTCCTCCAGTAAGGAGAACCCGACTCCGGTTACGCGGAGTCGGACTCACCTTATGGAGGACCGTTGCCATCACCACATCCACTGCGTGCCGATGCGCGCCGCAACCGCGAAGCGCTCCTGGCCGCGGCGCGCGAGGCATTCCTCACCGACGACGCCGACGACACCCACGTGGAGGAGATCGCCCGCCGAGCCGGCGTGGCCGTCGGCACGCTGTACCGCCACTTTGAGACGCGCGAGGCGCTCATCGCGAAGGTATACCGCCAAGAGGTCGCCGAGCTCTGCGCAGCCCCCACCCGACTCCTCGCACAACACGCCCCGGGCGAAGCCCTGCACACCTTCCTGCTGCTGCTCGCGGAGCATGCGGCAGTGGGCAGAGGGACGGGGGGAGGCGCTGGAGAGCATCATGGCGACCGACTCACCGGCCTTCGACGACACGCGCAACGAGATGGAGCGCGCCCTGGACGAACTGCTCGCCGCAGACGCCGCGGCCGGCCTCGTTCGCAGGGGCACTAGCGGACGCATCGTCCTGCGGGCCCTCGGCGGCATCTGCGGGCTGCGGGCTGCGGGCTGCGGGCTGCGGGCTGCGGGCTGCGGGCTGCGGGCTGCGGGCTGCGGGCTGCGGGCTGCGGGCTGCGGGCTGCGGGCCAACGGCTGGAAGGACGATGCGGTACGCATCGCCACGATCCTGTACGACGGGCTGCGCTACGGCGCAGCGGGCCACGGTTGACTCGACCGCAACACGTCTGAGCAGCGCCATCAGAGTCGCCCAGAGCTAGGCGCTGTTTCTCGGATCATGTGCGAAGCCAGATCGTGAGAGCCGCGAGCGTGACGGTGCCGAGGTAGATGTATGCGCGCTTTTCGTAGCGGGTGGCGACGGCACGGAAGCCCTTCAGCCGGTTGATGGCGCGGCGTTCGACGGTGTTGCGTTTCTTGTAGTGCTCGCTGTCGAAGCCGGTGGGACGGCCGCCTCGGGAACCTCGGTTGCGGCGGTGTCTTTGCTGGTCGAGCCGTTCGGGGATGGTGTGCCGGATTCCACGTTGTCGCAGGTAACGACGGTTCCTTCGCGATGTGTAGGCCTTGTCTGCCAGGACACGGTCAGCGCGGGCGCAGGGCCGTCCAACTCCGGTGCGGGGCACGGAGACCTGCTCCAGCACGCGCTCGAGTTGGGGGCCGTCGCCGTAGTGTCCCGGTGTCAGGACGAGGGCAAGGGGCCGGCACCGCCCCTCCGCGGCGAGGTGGATTTTGGTGGTGAAGCCTCCGCGGGAGCGTCCCAGGCACTCGCCGATCTGACCACCTCCGCCAGCCGGCCGGCCAGTTTCCCCAGGACCGGATCGGCCGGGTTCGTCCCCTGGCCGACCCCCTTTTGAGGAACCGTGGAGGGCGGCGCTTTCCTTGCGCCGGCGGCGTGCTGGTGGGCCCGAAGCGCCCGTCCGGCCATCGCCCCTTCCTTCGTTGCGGCACCCGGCACCCCACCCCCGCCCTGGGCGAAGCCTCACGTACAGGAGATGGTCATTCGCATCATGCATGTCGCCCGCACCGTCGCCGCCCGGTTCCGTGCGTCACCTAGGGATTTGCCCCGATGCCCGCACCTGGGTCGCTCGCCTACCGTCGTGAGTAGTGCTGAACTTCCGGTCAACCGATCCATTCAAGACGAAACCTGTGCTACGGAGGCCCGATGAAGGTGATCGCCCAGGACCGGTACGGCTCGCCTGACGTCCTGGAGCTCAGGGAGGTCGCCAAGCCGGTCGTCGCCGACCATGAGGTACTGGTTCGAGTCCACGCGGCCGCGGTCAACGCCCGCGACTGGCACCTCATGCGGGGCGACCCGTACCTGGCGCGCCTGGTGCTCGGGTTGAGCGGCCCAAAGACGAAGATCCGGGGCACGGACTTCGCGGGTCGGGTGGAAGCGGTGGGCAGGAACGTGAAGCGTTTCCGTCCCGGTGACGAGGTATTCGGCGAAGTCGACGGGGCATTCGCCGAGTACGTGTGTGCCCAGGACAACGTGGTGGAGCCGAAACCAGCCTGCCTGTCGTTCGAGCAGGCGGCCGCGGTGCCGCTGGCCGGGAACACCGCGCTGATGGGCCTGCGCGACCTGGGACGGGTACAGCCGGGACAGCAGGTACTGGTTAATGGAGCGTCAGGTGGTGTGGGCACCTTCGCCGTACAGATCGCCAAGGTGTTCGGGGCGGAAGTGACCGGCGTGTGCAGTACGAGAAGCATGGAACTGGTCCGGTCGATGGGCGCGGATCACCTCATCGACTACACCCGGGAGGACTTCACACGGAACGGACAGCGGTACGACGTCGTGTTCGACCTGGTGGGGAACCATTCGTTGACGGAGTGCCGACGCGCGCTGACACCCACGGGGAGGCTCGTTCTCTCCGGTGGGGGCGTATCCGAAGGCGGGAGTCTTATCGGGCCGATGGGTCTCATCCTCAAGGGGCAAGTGATGTCACACTTTGTCCGCCATCAGCTGCTCATCCTCACGGCGACGCCGAGCAAGGAGAACTTGGCAACGCTGAGAGAACTCGCCGAGTCTGGGAAACTCACCCCAGTCATCGACCGGACCTACCCATTGAGTGAAGTACCCGAGGCCATTCGGTACCTCGAAGTGGAGCACGCGCGCTCGAAGGTCGTCATCACCGTGTGACGGACCGCTGAGGCCCAGCATGTGCCTGAGGCCGCCCCCTCTTCCTTGCTCCTCCCGAAACCTGGACCGGTCAGCGGACAGCCGTGCCGGCCCGGGGCACCTGCACCTGCGGGTTTGTAGCTTCCCGGAAAGAGGGATCCCGCGTACTTGAGGGTCGGTGTCCCGGCGGCCGGGAGGTACCGGAAGGCGTGGGGGCGCTGCCGGTGTCCCAGCGGTGGGTTCGTACGATCGGACGGTGACCAAGCAGACTACGGTGCGCATGGGGCGGAAGCAGGTCTTCGGGACTGTCCTCTGCGGTGTGATCGCCCTTTCCCTCTTCGGTGTCGCCGCCTACATGGCCGTCTCGGCCGTCGGGCGCTTGGGGCTGGTCGGGCATCAGCTGACCATGCGGGTCACGGACTGCGAAGCGTCCGCGCCGGCCACGACATC
>NZ_JBHVST010000106.1:0-38329 GCF_042885015.1 Streptomyces sp. NPDC058086
CAGGTGCTGGATGTTGACGGTCGAGACGACATCGATCCCGGCGGCGAGGAGTTCCTCGACGTCCTGCCAGCGCTTGGCGTTGCGGGAGCCGGGGATGTTCGTGTGGGGCAGCTCGTCGACCAGGGCCACCTGGGGGCGGCGGGCCAGCACCGCGTCGATGTCCATCTCGGTGAACGTGGAGCCGCGGTACTCCAACTCCTTGAGCGGGACCTGCTCCAGACCGTGCAGCATCACCTCGGTGCGCGGCCGGTCGTGGTGCTCCACGTACGCCACCACGCAGTCGGTGCCCCGCTCGACCCGGCGGTGCGCCTCGGAGAGCATCGCGTACGTCTTGCCGACCCCCGGTGCCGCGCCGAGGTAGATCCGAAGCTTGCCGCGTGCCATCTTCTCTTCTCTTCGTCGGTTTCGTACGCACGCCTCAGCTCTCGAAGCGGTATCCCATGCCCGGTTCGGTGATCAGATAGCGGGGGTGGGCGGGGTCCGCCTCCAGCTTGCGGCGGAGCTGTGCCATGTAGACCCGCAGGTAGTTGGTCTTGTTGCTCTGGCTGACTCCCCACACCTCCGCCAGCAGGTGCTTCTGTGTGATGAGCCGGCCGGGGTTGGTGACCAGGATCTCCAGCAGATGCCACTCGGTCGGTGTAAGGCGTACGTCGTGCCCGGCGCGGGTGGCCTTCTTCGCGAGCAGGTCGATGGTGAAGCCGTCCGTCATGACGAGCGTCGTCTCGGGGGCCAGCGGAACGTCGTCCGTGCGGCGGACGGCGGCGCGCAGCCGGGCGAGGAGTTCGTCCATGCTGAACGGCTTGGTGATGTAGTCGTCGGCGCCCGCGTCCAGGGCCGCGACCTTCTCGTCGGAGGCCCGGCGGGCGGACAGCACGAGGATCGGTACGCGGGTCCAGCCGCGCAGGGCCTTGATGACGTCCGTGCCGTCCATGTCGGGCAGGCCGAGGTCGAGCAGGACCACGTCGGGCTGCCGGGCGGCGGCGATGCGCAGTGCGGTGGTGCCGTCGGGGGCGGGGTCCACGCCGTACTTGCGGGCCTGCAGGTTGATCACGAGGGCCCGGACGAGCTGAGGGTCGTCCTCCACCACCAGTACCCGGGTCATCAGTGTGCGCCTTTCCTGTTGTACGGCGGGCCAAAGCCCGTGGAACCGGCCTCGTGAACGCGGGAGTTGACGAACCGGGGTCTGTTCCCCGTTCGCCAACTCCCGCGCGGTGCGCCTAAGCCCATCAGCTCTTCGCCACAAGTCCCTTGAGCGCGATGTTGAGCTCGAGGACGTTGACTCGGGGCTCGCCCATGAAGCCGAGGGTGCGGCCGTCGGTGTGCTCGTCGACCAGCTTCTGCACCTGGGCGACGGCCAGGCCGTTCTTCTCCGCGATCCGGTGCACCTGGATGTCGGCGTACTTCGGGGAGATGTCCGGGTCCAGGCCCGAGCCGGAGGAGGTGACCGCGTCGGCGGGCACGTCGGAGGGCTTGACCGTGTAGCCGTTCACCGAGTTGTCCTTGATGACGGCGGCCTTGGCGTCCTTGACCCACTTGATCAGGTCGGCGTTGTCACCCGAACGGTTGGTGGCGCCCGACAGGATCAGCTTGTACTGCGTGTTGACGCTGTTGGCGCCCAGCCCGTTCGCGGGGCGGCCCTGGAACCACTTCAGGTCGGCATCCGGGGTCTCCTGGCCCTTCTTCAGCGGCAGGTTGTAGGACTGGCCGATCAGCGAGGAGCCGACGACCTTGCCGTTCGCCTTGATCTCCGAGCCGTTCGCCTTGTCGTTGAACAGGCCCTGGGCGACCCCGGTGATGGCGAGCGGGTAGAGGACGCCCGTCACCACGGTGAGCACAAGGAGCGCGCGCAGGCCCGCCCAGAGCAACCGGGCAGTGTTCGTAACCGAGTTGTTCATAGCCGATCAGCCGATTCCGGGGATGAGGGAGATGAGCAGGTCGATGATCTTGATGCCGATGAAGGGGGCGATCAGGCCGCCGATGCCGTAGATCCCGAGGTTGCGCCGCAGCATCTTGTCGGCGCTCACCGGCCGGTACTGCACACCCCGCAGGGCGAGCGGCACCAGCGCGATGATGATCAGCGCGTTGAAGATGACCGCGGACAGGATCGCCGAGTCGGGCGAGGACAGGTGCATGATGTTCAGCTTGTCCAGGCCCGGGTAGACCGCAGCGAACAGCGCCGGGATGATCGCGAAGTACTTCGCGACGTCGTTGGCGATGGAGAACGTCGTGAGCGCGCCCCGGGTGATGAGGAGTTGCTTGCCGATCTCGACGATCTCGATGAGCTTGGTCGGGTTCGAGTCGAGGTCGACCATGTTCCCGGCCTCCTTGGCGGCCGACGTACCCGTGTTCATCGCCACGCCCACGTCCGCCTGCGCCAGCGCGGGGGCGTCGTTCGTGCCGTCACCGGTCATCGCGACGAGCTTGCCGCCCGCCTGCTCCCGCTTGATGAGCGCCATCTTGTCCTCGGGAGTCGCCTCCGCGAGGAAGTCGTCGACGCCGGCCTCGTCCGCGATCGCCTTGGCCGTCAGCGGGTTGTCACCCGTGATCATGATGGTCTTGATACCCATCCGGCGCAGCTCGTCGAACCGCTCGCGCATGCCCTCCTTGACGACGTCCTTCAGGTGGATGACCCCGAGGATGCGCGCGCCTTCGGTGTCCTCGACGGCCACCAGCAGCGGCGTACCGCCCGCTTCGGAGATCCGGTTGGAGAGGGTGTCAGCGTCGGCCGACACCTCGCCGCCCCGCTCCTGGACCCAGGCGATGACCGAACCGGCCGCGCCCTTGCGGATCTTGCGGCCGTCGACGTCCACACCCGACATACGGGTCTGGGCGGTGAAGGCGATCCACTCGGCCCCGGACAGCTCGCCCTGGTGCCGCTCGCGCAGCCCGTACTTCTCCTTCGCCAGTACGACGATGGAGCGGCCCTCGGGCGTCTCGTCGGCCAGCGACGACAGCTGGGCGGCGTCGGCCACCTCGGCCTCGGTGGTGCCGGACACCGGCACGAACTCGGAGGCCTGGCGGTTGCCGAGGGTGATGGTGCCGGTCTTGTCGAGCAGCAGCGTGGAGACGTCACCGGCGGCCTCGACCGCGCGGCCCGACATCGCCAGTACGTTGCGCTGGACCAGCCGGTCCATGCCCGCGATACCGATCGCGGACAGGAGCGCGCCGATCGTGGTCGGGATCAGGCAGACCAGGAGGGCCACCAGGACGACCATCGTGAGGTGCGTGCCCGCGTAGTCGGCGAACGGCGGCAGGGTCGCCACCGCGAGCAGGAAGACGATCGTGAGGGACGCGAGCAGGATGTTCAGCGCGATCTCGTTCGGCGTCTTCTGCCGGGCCGCGCCCTCGACCAGGGCGATCATCCGGTCGATGAAGGTCTCGCCGGGCTTCGTCGTGATCTTGATGACGATCCGGTCGGAGAGGACCTTCGTACCGCCGGTGACGGCACTGCGGTCGCCGCCGGACTCGCGGATGACCGGGGCCGACTCGCCGGTGATGGCCGACTCGTCGACGGAGGCCACACCCTCGACGACGTCACCGTCGCCGGGGATGATGTCGCCCGCCTCGCAGACGACCAGGTCGCCTACGCGCAGTTCGGTGCCGGGGACCTGTTCCTCGGTGGAGCCGGTCAGGCGCCGGGCGACGGTGTCGGTCTTCGCCTTCCTGAGCGTGTCCGCCTGCGCCTTGCCGCGGCCCTCGGCCACCGCCTCCGCCAGGTTGGCGAAGATCACGGTCAGCCAAAGCCAGGCGCTGATCGCCCAGCCGAACCAGTCACCCGGGTCCTTGAAGGAGAAGATCGTCGTCAGGACCGAGCCCACGAGGACCACGAACATGACGGGAGACTTGATCATCACCCGTGGGTCGAGTTTGCGGAAGGCGTCCGGCAGCGACTTCAGCAGCTGCTTCGGGTCGAACAGACCCGCGCCGACACGGCTTTCGTCGGTCTTGTGGCCGGTCGGCACATCGCTGTGCGGCGCCCGGGTCGGAGTGGCTGTGGACATCGAGTCCTCTTCTGAAGGTGAATCTGTGCGAGTGGTCATGACGCCAACCCCTCGGCCAGCGGACCCAGCGCGAGCGCCGGGAAGTAGGTCAGACCGGTGATGATCAGGATGGCGCCCACCAACAGGCCGGTGAACAGCGGCTTTTCGGTGCGCAGGGTGCCCGCGGTCGCCGGGACCGGCCTCTGCTCGGCCAGCGAACCCGCCAGCGCCAGCACGAACACCATCGGCAGGAACCGGCCCAGCAGCATCGCGATACCGATCGTGCTGTTGAACCACTGCGTGTCGGCGTTCAGACCCGCGAACGCGGAGCCGTTGTTGTTGGCACCCGACGTGTAGGCGTACAGGATCTCGGAGAAGCCGTGCGCCCCGCTGTTGGTCATCGAGTGACCGGGGGTGGGCAGCGCCATCGCCGCCGCAGTGAACACCAGTGCCAGCGCCGGGGTGATGAGGATGTAGCAGGCCGCGAACTTGATCTCGCGGGTGCCGATCTTCTTGCCCAGGTACTCGGGGGTGCGGCCGACCATCAGACCGGCGATGAACACCGCGATGATCGCCATGATCAGCATGCCGTAGAGACCGGAGCCGGTACCACCGGGCGCGATCTCACCCAGCTGCATGCTCAACAGGGTGATACCGCCGCCGAGACCCGTGAACGAGGAGTGGAACGAGTCCACCGCACCCGTCGAGGTCAGCGTCGTGGCCACCGCGAAGATCGACGAACCGCCGACACCGATACGGGTCTCCTTGCCCTCCATCGCGCCGCCCGCGATCTGGAACGCCGGACCGTGATGGGCGAACTCGGTCCACATCATCAAAGCCGTGAACCCGACCCAGATCGTGGCCATCGCGGCGAGGATCGCATAACCCTGCTTCAGGCTGCCGACCATGCGGCCGAAGGTGCGGGTCAGCGCGAACGGGATCAGCAGGATCAGGAAGATCTCGAAGAGGTTCGAGAACGGGGTGGGGTTCTCGAAGGGGTGGGCGGAGTTGGCGTTGAAGTAACCGCCACCGTTGGTGCCGACCTCCTTGATGGCCTCCTGCGAGGCGACCGCGCCGCCGTTCCACTGCTGCGAGCCGCCCATGAACTGGCCCACGGAGTGGATCCCGGAGAAGTTCTGGATGGCGCCGCAGGCGACCAGGACGATCGCGCCGATCATCGAGATGGGGATCAGGATGCGGATCGTGCCGCGCACCAGGTCGGCCCAGAAGTTGCCGAGCTCACCGGTGCGCGAGCGCGCGAAGCCGCGCACGAGCGCCACGGCGACGGCGATGCCGACCGCGGCGGAGACGAAGTTCTGCACCGCCAGGCCGCCGGTCTGTACGACGTGGCCCATGGCCTGCTCGCCGTAGTACGACTGCCAGTTGGTGTTCGACACGAAGGACGCGGCGGTGTTGAACGCCTGGTCCGGGTCGATCGCGGCAAAGCCGAGCGAGCCGGGCAGATGGCCCTGGAGGCGCTGCAGCAGGTAGAGGAAGAGGACGCCGACGGCGGAGAAGGCGAGGACGCCGCGCAGGTACGCGGGCCAGCGCATCTCCGTGTTCGGATTGGCGCCGATGCCCTTGTAGATCCACTTCTCCACACGCCAGTGCTTGTCGGAGGAGTAGACCTTGGCCATGTAGTCGCCAAGGGGGACGTAGGCGAGGGCCAGCGCCGCTATGAGCGCGAGCAGCTGGAGCACGCCGGCAAGAACGGGACTCATGGCGCTCTCAGAACCTCTCCGGGAAGATCAGGGCGAGGACGAGATAGCCCAGCAGGGCGACGGCCACGATCAGGCCGACGATGTTTTCGGCGGTCACAGCTTCGTCACCCCCTTGGCGACGAGGGCCACCAGCGCGAACACCGCGATCGTGGTGACGACGAAGGCCAGATCGGCCATCGCGAACTCCTAGATGAGGTTCAGAAATGAAGCGGACGGTTAGAGGTAACCGCCTCGATGGCCGGATCTGGCCGCCGTTGACACCTCCCATACGGCGGCCGGTCCGCCTTTGACGGAACCCTTACGACCGACCGCTCCACGTGCGGCGACGGGTCCCGCCGTCCGCCGTGCGGCCGAGTACGCCGATGGCCCGCATCAGCGAGATGCGGGCCATCAGGGCGCGGACCAGGGCAGGACGTCGGAACGGGGCGTCAGAGCGGGGTCCGGAGCAGGGCGTCGGGGCAGGACGTCGGGGCAGGACGTCGGGGCAGGACGTCGGGGCAGGACGTCGGGGCAGGGCGTCGGGGCAGGGCGTCGGGGCAGGGCGTCAGAAGACGCGGAACCGCAGCCGGCAGATCACCGCGTCCGTGTCACGGCGCACCGCGTGAGCGACGACCGCGCCCCGCTGGTTCTGGAGCAGCCGCTGCCACAGCCGGTCCGGCTCGACCTCGGGGATCAGCACGGTGACCCGGGTGCCGGGCTCCGCGGCGGCCGTCTCGCCCACGTACTCGGCGATCGGGCGCCCCACGGTGCGGCGCTCGGAGGTGAGCTGGACGAGCGGTACCCCGGGATCCCACTGCGCCCAGTCGCGGGCCAGCGCATGCGTGTGGGCGCGGTCCTCGGCATCGGGATGGCACACCGTGACGGCACGTACCTCGTCGCCGAGGGAGGCGGCGGCGTTCAGGGCCTCCACGGTCAGCCGGGACAGGTTCGACACCGGAACGATCACCAGCGAACGGTCACGGTGCGGCGGCTCGGGGATCCGCCCGAGGCCCAGCCGCTCACCGATCCGCGCATACGCCCGGTGCACCGTCTCGAAGGCGGCCACCAGCAGCGGCACGGCGATCACTATCAGCCAAGCGCCATCCTCGAACTTCGTCGCCGTCACCACGACCGCCGAGACGCCGGTGAGCACGGCGCCGAAACCGTTCAGCAGAGCCTTGCCCCGCCACCCCCTCCCCCGCTCACCACGCCAGTGCCGGACCATTCCGACCTGCGCGACCGTGAAACCGATGAAGACGCCGATGGCGAAGAGCGGCACCAGGGTGTTGGTGTCGCCGCCGGAGAAGACGAGCAGGGCCGCCGAGACCAGAGCCAGCGCGAGCACACCATGACGGTGCACCTGCCGGTCGGCCTTCAGAGCGAAGACGTGGGGGAGGTAGTTGTCCCGGGCGAGCAGCTTCAGCAGCACGGGCAGGCCGCCGAAGGAGGTGTTCGCGGAGAGCGCCAGCAGGATCATCGTGGCGAACTGGATGACGTAGAAGGCCCAGCTGTGGCCGAGCGAGGCGTCCGCGAGCTGGGCGAGGACGGTGACGCCCTCCACCGGCTGGAGGTGGAAGCGCGAGATGAGGACCGACAGGCCGATCAGCATCACCCCGAGGACGGCTCCCAGGGCCACCTCCGCCCGCTGGGCCCGGCGCACGCGCGGGACACGGAAGGACGGCACGGCGTTGGCCAGCGCCTCCACACCGGTGAGCGCGCTGCACCCCGAGGCAAAGGCCTTCAGCAGGAGCAGCGCGCCGACGGTGGTGGCGTTGTCGGCGAGGACGGAGGCGTGCCCGGCCGCGGCCACGGTGCTGACGGGCGCGGACCGGAAGAGACCGACGGCGATCAGCACCAGGATCGACACGACGAAGACCGCCGTCGGCACGATGAACGCGCGCGCCGACTCCACGATGCCGCGCAGATTCACGCCCGTGATCAGCACCAGCACGGCCAGGCACAGCCACAGCCGGTCGCCGTACAGTTCAGGAAACGCCGAGGTCAGCGCCGCCACCCCGGCGGTGACGGCGACCGCCACATTGAGCACGTAGTCCAGGACCAGCGAGGCCGCCGCCACCAGGCTCGTACGGGCGCCCAGGTGGGTCCTGGCGACGGCGTACGACCCGCCGCCGTCCGGGAACGCGGCGATCACCTGCCGGTACGAGGCGACGAGCACCGCCAGCAGCCCGGCGATGGCCAGCGTCACCGGCAGTGTGAAGCCGAGGCCGTGCGCGCCCGCCGCGGCCAGCACGAGGACGATCGCCTCGGGCCCGTACGCCACCGAGGCCATCGCGTCGAGCGACAGGGCGGCCAGCCCCGTGAGGGCGGTGAGGCGATGGCGCTCGCCGGCATCCGGCGGCTCCTCGTCGGCGGGGGTCGCCCCCGGCTCGATCGTCAGGACAGACATGGAATACGGGCTCCTTACGCGGTGGCCCGCGCACGCGGGGAGGCGATGCGCGGGTGCGCCCAGGTTCTGTCCGTCATCGACTGCCTTCGACCCTTCCTTGCGCCTTCTTCGCGGAGAAGCCCCGGACCTTGACGGGACCTTGACGCTCCGTACCCCGCACGGCTCCTGCTCGGCTGCGCGCAATGCCCCCGCGGGTACCTACCGCCCGGCCGTGTCCAGGGCCGCGCCCGTCTGGTCGGCGAGAGTGACCGCCACCAGGCGGGCCTGGAGCGGCGGTACGGGGCCCGGGCCGGGGGTGAGCATGAAGCGGCCCAGGTAGTGGCCGTTGCCGTAGGTGCGCAGTTCGATCTCGCCGTCCGGCCAGCCGCAGGCGTCAACGTCCCGGCGCCGGTGGCCGACCGAGACGTTTCCGTCCTGCTCCAGCCGGGGCGGCTGCCCCAGCAGGGTGCCGTACTCGTAGCGGCAGCCGCGCAGGCCGAGCAGCTCGGTGAGCTGGCCGCGGACGTGGTCGACCACGGTGTCGGAGGACTTGGCGGACTGGGCGAGCTCGGCGGTCTCGTGGACGCGGGCGAGATAGTCCGCGTCCGTCACCGTGATGACCTCCAGGCGGCGGGCCCGGGCCGCGAGCTGGGACACGATCACGCCGACGACGAGCAGCAGCACCGCCGTCTCGATGTCGGCCGAGGTATGGATGTCGAACGTCTCGTACGGGCGGGTGAGGAAGAAGTCGAACCAGGCCGCCGCGGACAGCGCCGCGAGCGCCCCCGCCGTACGGCTGCCGAGGGCGGCGACCGCGACCACCACCACGACCAGGATCAGTGCCGCGTTCGTGTGCGACAGATCCGTACGGAAGGGCACGAGGACGAGCGCCACCAGGAAGGGGCCCACCAGGCCCGCCACCAGGGCGAGCCGGTCCCGGAGCGAATAGCCGGTCATCACACCGTCACCTCCTGCGGTTGCCACGGCGACCTCGGGCCCGAGCCCTCGTACGCCGCTGCCACGAGTCGTACACCCCCTGCTCATACGCCGCCTCCTACGCTCTGCGTATCACCGGGAAGATCCACCCGCTCGGCGAAGGGCAGCGACAGCACCATCGTCAGACCGCCGCCGGGAGTGTCCTCCGGGGTGAGGGTGCCGTCCATCGCCTCGGTCAGCCCCCGGGACAGGGCCAGGCCGAGGCCGAGGCCGGTGGTGTTGTCGGTGTCACCGAGACGCTGGAAGGGCTCGAAGAGCCGGTCGCGGACGGGGGTGCCTCCCTGCTCGGGCGGAGCCGAGAGCTTGGAGGACGGCGGCAGGCCCGGGCCGCGGTCGACGACACGGACTTCGACGCGGCCCGCGTGGATGCTCGCGGTCAGCAGCACCTTGCGGTCCGCCGGGCTGTGGCGGGCCGCGTTGCCGACGAGGTTGGCGATCACGCGTTCCAGGAGCGGCGGATCGGCCAGCACGGCCGGGATCTCCTCCAGGTCCCCTACCGCCACCTCGGGGGTGTCCGCGAGCGCCGCCGGGAGGACCTCCTCCAGAGTGGTGGCCCGCAGATTCAGCGTGAGCGCGCCCGCCTGCAGGCGGCTGAGGTCGAGGAGGTTCTCGACCAGGCGGTTGAGCTTGGCCATGGACTCGTCCGCGGTCGCGAGGAGTTCGTCCCTGTCCTCGTCGGAGAAGTCGACGTCCCGGCTGCGCAGCGAGGAGACCGCGGCCCAGCCCGCCGCGAGAGGCGTGCGCAGGTCGTGGCCGACCGCCCGCAGCAGCGCCGTACGCATCCGGTCGGCGGCCCTGACCGGTTCGACCTCGGCGGCGGCCTCGGCGAGCCTGGCCCGTTCGACGGCGGATCCCACATGGGCGGCGAAGGCGGCGAGCACGCGCCGCTCGGGGGAGGGCAGGAGGCGCCCGCGCAGGACGAGGAAGGCGCCGGGGCCCGCGGGCACGACCGTCGCGCCGTCGTCTCCGGGCGGCTCGTCGACGAGTTCCGCCGAGTCCATGCCGAAGGTCTCGCGTGTGCGTTCCACCAGCGCCGGGATCGTGGCGCCGCCCCGCACGATGCTGCCGGCGAGCGAGGACATGGTCTCGGCCTCGGCGGTGGCGCGGGCCGAGCGCCGCGACAGGCGCAGGGAACGGTCGACGACGCCGGCGACCACGGCGGCGACCGCCGCGAAGACCGCCAGGGCCAGCAGCGCGTTGGGATCGTCGAGCGTGAACTGCCCGACGGGCGGGATGAACCAGTAGTTGAGCAGCAGGGACGCCGTCACCGAGGCGATCACCGCCGAGACGACCCCGCCTATGCAGGCCACACCCACCACGGTGAGCAGGAACAGCAGTGCCTCGCTGGTGAGGTTGAGCCGGTCCCGGGCCCAGTCGAGATCGAGCAGGAAGGTGAGCGCCACGGGCAGCAGCAGCCCGGTGACCGGACCCGCGACCCGGCGCGCGGTCGACAGGGTGCGCCGCCGCGAGGGCAGCAGCGTGCCGCGTCCGGCGCGCTCGTGCGTGACGATGTGGACGTCGATGTCCGAGGAGAGTTCGACCACCGTCTCGCCCGTGCCGCGGCCGGTGACGAAGCGCTCGACGCGGCCCCGGCGGCTGGTGCCGAGGACGAGTTGGGTGGCGTTCTCGGCGCGGGCGAAGTCGACGAGGGCGGTCGGCACGTCGTCGCCGACGACCGAGTGGTAGCTCCCGCCCAGGTCCTCGACCAGCCGCCGCTGCCGGGCGAGTGAGGCGTGCGAGGTGCCCGCGGCGAGACCGTCGCTGCGGGTCACGTGCACGGCGAGCAGGTCACCGCCCGCCGACCGGTCGGCGATCCGGGCGGCCCGTCTGATGAGGGTGCCCCCCTCGGGGCCGCCGGTGAGGGCCACGATCACCCGTTCCCTCGTCTCCCACACCCCGCCGATACCGTGTTCGGAGCGGTACGAGTGGAGCGCCTCGTCCACCCGGTCGGCCACCCACAGCAGGGCCAGTTGGCGCAGCGCGGTCAGATTGCCGAGCCGGAAGTAGTCGGCCAGGGCCGCGTCGATCTTCTCGGGGGCGTAGATGTTGCCGTGCGCCATCCGGCGTCGCAGTCCTTCCTGCGGGATGTCGACGAACTCGATCTGCTGGGCTCGTCGTACGACCTCGTCGGGCACCGTCTCGTGCTGCGGCATCCGCGTGATCTTCTCGACGACGTCGTTGAGGGACTCCAGGTGCTGGATGTTGAGGGCCGTGATGACGTCGATCCCGGCGGCTAGCAGTTCCTCGATGTCCTGCCGGCGTTTGGCGTTGCGGCCGGCTCCGGGGACGTTTGTGTGGGCGAACTCGTCGACGATCGCGACCTGCGGCCGGCGCTCGAGGACCGCGGCGAGGTCCATCTCCTCGAACTCCCCGCCGCGATGGGCGCAGAGGGCACGCGGTACGACCTCCAGGCCGTCGAGCATCGCCTCCGTGCCCGGGCGCCCGTGGCACTCCACGAACCCCACGACCACGTCGGCGCCGCGTGCCGTCCGGCGGCGTGCCTCGTCGAGCATGCGGTAGGTCTTGCCGACTCCCGGGGCCGCCCCCAGGTAGACCTTCAGCCGACCGGGCCGTACGTCACCCGCGGCGGTCCGTACCTCACCCCCACCGGTCCGCACATCACTCATCTCGGTCGGTACGTCATTCATCGCAGCCGACGCGCTCCGCTCACTGAAGATCAACTCTCCGACGGGAAGGGTTACTTCCCCCCACCGAAGCCCTTCCGCGAGTCGTCCGGCACAACCCTTGACGCATCCTTGGCGCCAGTCACGCGGACGTTGACACCACCTTGACGCGTCCTCCCCCGACAGGGTGAAGGCCGCTGCGCCGGAGGTGCGGTTCCGGGTCGGCCATGCCGGTGCGGGATTCGGTACCGCACCGTGCGTTCAGTGAGCCGCTCAGAAAGCGGGCCGGTATCCGACCCCCACGACAGCACGCTCCACTCCCCTTCGCTACTGTCGGAGAGTCAGTCCGGAGCGATCACAGACGGAGACTGCCGGCGTGCACGTGAACCGATACGTACGAGCGGGAGGCGCCTACGGGCACCTGCTGCTCGTCGTCGTTCTCGCGCTGGGCGTGTTCGTCATGCACGCCGTGGGACACCCCGGCCAGTCGTCCGGCGACGGCATGAGCCCCGCGTCCCACGTCTCGACGATGCCCACGGCGGCGGCCGCCCACGACCCCATGGGGGCTCCGGCGTCACCGGAGCGGGCCGGCGCCGCGCACTCCACGCACACGGCGTCCAAGGACAAGCCGGCCATGGCGATGGACATGCTCTCGCTGTGCGTGGCGGTGATGTTCGGCGCGTGGGTGCTCACCGCGCTGCTGAGGACGGCCCTCACGCGCCGTCCGGACTGGCTGGCGAAGCTCCTCGCCGAGGCGCCCGTCATGCTGCGGCCCAATCCCCCACCCCGCGGCCCCGATCTCACCGAGTTGTCGGTCCTGCGGCTGTAGGCCGAACCGCCCTCGCGGACGCGCACCACGCGCGCTCCCGCGACGACGCGTACGCCCACACAGCCAGTACCAACACACGAGGTGAGTTCACGATGACTGCCTTCACGCGCGCCTTCCACGGCAAGCACCTCCACCGCAAGCCCGTCCGCCGTGTCGCGGCCGTCGGCGTCGTAGCCGCCGGGGCCCTGATGCTCTCCGCCTGCGGCGGCGACAGCGGCGGAGCGAGCGGCATGCACCACGGCGGCAGCAAGAGCTCGGCGACAGCGACCGCGACGGCGGCCGCCAAGGCCGGTGACGCCGACGAGGCGGACGTCACGTTCGCGCAGATGATGATCCCCCACCACGAGCAGGCCGTGGAGATGGCCAAGCTGGCCGACGGCCGCGCTTCCGACGCGGAGATCAAGGACCTGGCCGCGAAGATCGAGAAGGCTCAGGACCCCGAGATCAAGACCATGACGGGCTGGCTCAAGTCCTGGGGCAAGCCCACCGCCAAGGGAGACATGCCCGGTATGGGCATGGGCGGCGACGGCATGATGTCCGACAAGGACATGAAGGAACTCAAGGCCATGCAGGGCAAGGAGTTCGACAAGATGTTCGCCCAGATGATGATCGACCACCACAACGGCGCGATCGCCATGGCGAAGACCGAGCAGAAGAGCGGCCAGGACGCCGACGCCAAGAAGATGGCCGACGCCATCGTCACGGGCCAGTCCGCCGAGGTCAAGCAGCTCAAGAGCATCCTCGACCGGCTCTGATCCGCAGTACCCGTTGACCGCCCGGGCTCCCTCGACCGTCGTGGGGAGCCCGGGCGGTCACTCGGGCGCTTCAGTGGACATGCGGACCGCCGGTCGTCTGTGGCCTGCCGCGCGGTACGAGGAACAGGGCGACGCCCGCGCTCACGGCGGCCGCGACCGCGCTGAGCGTGAACGCGTCCGTGAAACCGTCGATCGCGCCGTGCTCGATGCCCGCGGCGGCGACGGTGGACAGGACGGCCACGCCGATCGAACCCCCCACCTCATGGAAGGTGTTGACGACGCCCGAGGCCAGACCGGCCTCTTCGCGCGCGACCATCGCCAGCGCCGTGGTGGTGGCGGTGACGAAGACCGCCCCGAGGCCGAGTGAGGCGACCACGAGGCCCGGCAGCAGGCCGGCGTACACGCTGCCGTCGTGCGACAGCCGGGTCAGCGGCGCGGTGCCCGCCGCCGCGATCAGCAGGCCTCCCACCGCGGTCGTCCTGCTGCCGATCCTGCCGACGAGCCGGGATCCGAGGTGGGCGCCGACGGCGGTGGCGACGGCCACGGGCAGGAACACGAGGCCGGTCCGCAGCGGGCTGAAGCCGCGTACGTGCTGCAGGTAGACCGAGCCCAGGAAGAAGAACGCGATCAGCAGCGCGGTGGCGATCAGCAGCAGGAACGCGCCCGCGACCACGGGACGGCGGGTGAGCATGCGGAGGTCCATCAGCGGGGCGCCGCCGACCCGTTCGACCGCGGCGAACGTCCCGTACAGCACGACGGCAGCGAGCAGCGACAGCAGTGTGGCAGCTCCGCTCCAGCCCGTGTCGCCCGCCTTGACCAGGCCGTAGATGAGCGACCCGGTGCCCGCGGTGACCAGCAGCGCGCCGGGCAGGTCGAGCCGGGCCGGCCGCGGCGGACGGGCCGGGAGCAGGCCCGGCAGCGCGGCGAGGGCGAGGACGCCGACGGGGACGTTGATGTAGAAGACCCACTGCCAGCCGGGCCCGTCGGTCAGCGCCCCGCCCAGCAGCACACCGATGGCCGAGCCGGTGCCGCCGACGGCCGCCCAGACGCCGAGCGCCTTGTTGCGTTCCGCGCCTTGGAAGCCGGTGGTGACGATCGAGAGGGCGGCCGGGGAGAGCAGGGCGGCTCCGATGCCCTGGGATATCCGCCCGCCCAGCAGCATGGGCGCGCTCGTGGCGAGCCCGGTGACCAGGGACGCGGTGGTGAACACCGCGAGCCCGGCGAGGACGGTGCGGTGGGCGCCGAACACGTCGGCGAGGCGCCCGCCGAGCAGCATCAGTCCGCCGAAGCACAGGGTGTACGAGGTCACCACCCAGGTCAGCGCCTGCCTGCCGAGGTCGAGGTCGGCGGCCATGTCGGGCAGGGCGACGTTCACGACGGTGACGTCCAGGATGAGCATGAACTGGGCCAGGCAGAGCAGGACGAGCATCAGCCAGCGGCGCGGGTCGGCCGGGGAGTGCGAAGCGGGCGCGTGGTGCGCGCCCGCGGTGCTGTGCGTCACGACGACTCCTCCAAGCGTGCGATACGGGAAGGGGAGATACGGCCGGCCACGACGAACTCCGTACGAGCCCGGTCCGTATGAACTGTACGGCCCAGTACATATGAACTCAACCGTTCAGTTCACATGCCGGTAGACTCGTCGCATGAGCACGAAGGACGTCAAGCGGCCCCCCGCCGGACCGCGCGCCGAGGCAAAGCGACTGGCCATTCTCAAAGCGGCCCGCGAGCTCTTTCTGCGTGAGGGCTTCGACGTGAGCGTCGATCTCATCGCCGCCGAGGCGGGCGTGTCCAAGGTGACGGTCTACAACCACTTCGGCAGCAAGGAAGCCCTGTTCACCGGGGTCGTCAAGGACTCGCTCGACGCCCCGCTCGGCGGCACCCTCGTCAGCGCCATCGCCCGCCTCGCCGACTCGGACGACCTGCGTGCGTCGCTCATCGCCGCCGCCCGCGCCTGGGTGGCCGGAATCCGCACCGACCCGGAGATCCTCGCGCTGCGGAACGTCGTCGCCCGCGAACTGCACCGCTTCCCCGAACTCGGCAAGGGCTGGCACGACGCCGGTCCCGAGCGCCATCACCCCGCCGTCGCAGGAGCGCTCCGGCAACTGGTCGCACAGGGCCGGCTCGACGTCCCCGACATCGAGGTGGCCCTGCTCCAGCTCTACTCGCTGCTGGTCTTCCCGTACCTGGTCTTCAGTGCCTACGGCACCGACATCGACGACGATCTCACCGACCGCCTGATCACGGGTGGGGTCGACATGTTCCTGAGCCACTACGCCCCGCGTCACACCGAGCCGTAACCGAGCCGTAAGGGGAACCGCCTTGCCCGATCCCAGCGCATACGAGGTCCGCCCCGGCGTCCCGTCGGTGGAGGACTACCGCCGGCTCCGCACCCGCGCCGGCCTCAGCGACAAGTCCGCCGAGGGCGCGGCGGTGGGGCTGGCCCACACCTGGTACGGGGTGGTGGCCGTCCACGGTGGCGATCCGATCGGCATGGGCCGGATCATCGGCGACGGAGGATGCTTCTTCCAGATCGTCGACATCTGCGTCCTGCCCGAGCACCAGGGCCGTGGACTCGGCCGCCGCATCATGCAGGCCCTGAACGACGAGTTGGAACGCCGCGCACCGGCACTCTCGTACGTCTCCCTCATCGCCGACGGCGACGCCCACCATCTCTACCGGAAGTTCGGGTTCACCGACAGGGCGCCCAAGTCCATCGGGATGGCCCGCTTCATCCGGGCCGACTGAGGGGCGGCACCCCAGCGGTCACTCCACCGATCGTGACGGAGGGGCGCTCGCCGGACCGGTCGGGGCGAGACCCGTGAGCAGGGCTCGGGCGTACGTGCGGAAGGCCGTCACCAGGCCGTTGTGGTCGCGGGCGCGGGTCGCCAGTACGACATGGCTGGGCTCGACGCCTTCGAGCGGGATCGTGGTGAGGTCCGGGCGCAGGCTGTGGGCGTGGACGTCGACGGAGATGATCACGGCCTGCCCGGCGGCGACGAGTTCGAACTTGTCCTCGGTGGACTCGATCAGCGGGCCTTCGGGGGCCGGGCGTCCGTCGGGGCGGGGGTCGATGCGCCAGAAGGCGTTCAGGAGCGGGTCGGACCCCCGCACCGTGGGCAGGGGTTCGTCGGCGATGTCGTCGAGGGTGACCGCTTCCTTGCCGGCCAGCCGGTGGTCCCGCGGCACCACCAGGACCCGGGGCTCGTCGTAGAGGGCGGTCACGTCCAGGCCGTCGGCGGTGAACGGCAGCCGGGCGACCACGGCGTCCACCCGGCGGTCGAGGAGCGCCGCGCGCGGTTCGCCGGGGGCCAGATGCAGGGTTCGTACCTCGGCGTCGGGATGCCGGTGGCGCAGCTCGCGCACGACCGGGGTGATGATGAGGCCCGGCGTGTAGCCGATGGTGATACGGCTGGGCCGGGCGGCGGCGCGGGCGCGCGCCGCGGCCCGGTCGGCGGAGCGAAGCAGTTCCGTGGCGAGCGGCAGGAAGACCTCACCGGCCTCCGTGAGGTGGTTGCCGTGGGGTGTGCGCTCGAAGAGCCGGGCGCCCAGCTGCCGTTCGAGGCGGTGGATCTGCCGACTCAGAGACGGCTGGGTGGTGTGGAGGGCCTCGGCGGCGCGGCCGAAGTGCCGGTACTCGGCCACGACGGTGAAGCACCACACCAGCCGCAGATCGAAGGCTGCCGGAGGCGGTGACGAGTCGGGCACCCGTCCAGCGTAGCTCTCGCGCGACCTGCCAGTGGACCCGTCAGCGCCCGAACGACCGCCGTGGCGGTGGCGGTGGCGGTGGCGGTGGCGGTGGCGATGCACGCGGCGTATCGCCCCTTGCGAAGCATTCATTGGACCTGGCGTGCGCGGTCGCCGCAGAGTGGGATCACCGGGCGGGCGGCGGCCGAGCGCCGGCCGGGCACCGACCGAGCGCCGTCCGAGCGCCCCATGGGGCCGGTCCTCGTTTCCCCTCCGCCCAATTCCTTCAGATTCTGCCTGATTTCTTACGATCTCATTCGATCTCATCCGTCCAAGGAGTGCACCGCCATGCGTGTGTTCGTCACCGGCGCGTCCGGGTTCATCGGTTCCGCCCTCGTCTCCGATCTCATCGACGCCGGGCATGAGGTCGTCGGGCTCGCTCGCTCGGATGCCTCGGCGGCCGCCCTGTCCGCCGCCGGCGCCGCGGTATGCCGCGGCGCGTTGGAGGATCTCGACGGCCTGCGCGCCGGCGCCGCCGAGGCCGAGGGAGTCGTCCATCTGGCGTTCAACCACGACTTTTCGCAGCACGAGGCCGCGGCGGGCGCCGAGTTGCGCGCCATCAAGGCGTTCGGGGACGCCCTTGAGGGCTCGGACCGGCCGCTGGTCGTCGCCGGCGGGGGACCCGTGGGGGCCGAGGGCGACCCGCGGGCCGCCGCCTCGCCGAGCCCCCGCAGCGCCGGCGGCCGGGCCGCTCTCGCGCTCGCGGAGCGCGGCGTGCGCTCGTCCCTCGTGCGGCTCGCGCCGACGGTCCACGACCGGAGCCGGTGCGACATGGTCGCTCAACTGACCGCCATCGCCCGCGAGAAGGGCATCTCCGGCTACCTCGGCGACGGGTCCAACCGCTGGCCCTCGGCCCACCGGCTCGATGTCGCGCGCCTGTTCCGCCTGGCCGTGGAGAAGGCACCGGCGGGATCGGTGCTGCACGGCGTCGGCGAGGAGGGCGTGACCATCCGCGCCATCGCCGAGGTCGTCGGCCGCAAGGCGAACGTGCCCGTGGCCGCCGTAGGGGACGAGGACGCCGCCGCCCACTTCGGCTTCCTGGCCCGCATCCTCGGGCTCGACATGTCTGCCTCGAACGCGTTGACCCGTGAACTGCTGGGCTGGCAGCCGACTCACCCCGGGCTCATCGAGGACCTCGACCACGGGCACGGCCTCGGCAGCTGACCCACGCGTTCACCATCACCGGCCGGGCGGCCGGCTCGGGCCTTGGTGCCCGCGCAGAGTCGTTCGTGCCGGCCGGCCGCGCATCCAGAGGGACGCGCTCTTCGTACGGCAGGCTCATCGCCGCCGGTGTCAGGCCGCTGCGGGCTGGGGCTCGGCCGCGTCCCGCACGCGGCTCGGGGTCTCGCGTCGGAAGACGTCCTTGAGGTACAGCACGGCGGCGGCGCCCAGCACCCACAGCGGGAGGATCACCAGGGCGCGGGTCATGCCGTCGTCCTGGAATCGGGAGAGCCCCTGCATGGCGCGGACGCCGACCCCGACGGGCAGGATCTCGGACAGCGGGCGCAGCCAGGCGGGGAGGTAGGCGGCGGGCATGATGCCGCCGCTGCTGCTGTTGCCGAGGATCAGCAGGAGGATCGAGGCGAGACTCACGCCGGCGGAGCCGAACAGGCGCAGCAGCACCATGGTCGTGGCGCCGACCGCGGCGCCCATCAGCGCGACAACGAGGGCGAGGGGCAGGAAGGGACCGGGCAGGGCGCCGAAGCCGGTGCTGCCGGCGATGACGGCGACCAGGACGCCGCCGGCCACGCCGAACAGGGCCAGGCTGGCCATCCGCCAGCGGTACTGGAGGCGGGGGGCGAGCTGGTAGGTGGTCATGCCGAAGAGGTATCCGGCCAGTACCAGGCCGAAGGCCGCGTAGAAGACGGACAGCCCCCGGGTGTCCCCCGCTGACGCCGGGGCGACGTCCTCGACGGAGAGGCGGTGGTGTTCCGCGCGGGCCACGGAGCCGAACGCGGTGGTCACGGTGGCGGTGACGGCGGCTCCATTGGCACTGCCGTAGAGAAGATCCCCCTTGCCGAGGTAGGCCGCGTAGACGGACCGGTCCTGGACGGCGCGCCGGGCGGCGGATTCGTCGGGGTAGGTCTCCAGGGTGAAGCCGTCCGGGACGGCGTGTGCGAGGTCCCGGCGCAGCTGGGCCTGGTGGGTGCCGATCTCCGTGGTGCCCACCCTCAGCTCATGGGGGCGCGGTGCGTGGAAGGCGGCGAGGTAGACGCTGACGAACACGGTGCCGATCAGCAGGACGACCGCCACGGGCACCAGGACGGCGCGCGGGGTTCCGGGGCGCGGCGGCGGATGGGCCACGTCCAGGGCGTGCTTGTGGTGCTGTCGGGCGGAGGAGTGCTGGGACATCGGAGGCAGGATCCTCGAAGAATAGGAAGAATGAAAGTCAGCTGATAATCTGTTGTACACCACAATCAGCTGCCTTACAAAAGGGGGTCCGCCACGTGAAACATCCCGACCGGCGTACGGGCTATGTGGCCTGGCAGATCGGCCAGATCATGGCGTCCCGGATCGAGCGCACCCTGCGCCCCTTCCATCTGACCCTCGCCCAGAACAGCGCCCTGATCCAGGCCGCCTTCGACCCGGGCGTCTCCAGCGCGACCGCCGCGCGCCGGGCGGCGATCACTCCCCAGTCCATGGGAACCGCCGTCAACGGGCTGGTCGAGCGGGGGCTCCTGGAACGGCGGACCGCCCCCGGCGACAGACGCACCCACCGCTTGCACGCCACCGAGGCCGGCCTGCGGCTCGCGGCCGAGGCCGGCGCCGCGGTGGACGCCACCCACGCCGAAGCCCTGGAAGTACTCACACCGACGGAGCAGGAACAGGCCCACTCACTGCTCCTGAAACTCCTGGAGTCACTGAATCCGGCGGCCATGGACGTCGACAGCGCACCCTGAGGAGCCGCCGGGCGGAGCAGGTCACGCTCCTCCTGTGCGCCGAGCCCGGTCGCACGCGGATGTTCGACGCCTCGCCCGTCCGGGGGCATCAGCCCGCCGGGTGATCCCCCTCGGGCGCGAGTCGTCGTCCCACCAGTTGAAGTTGGTTGACGACAGGGGCGCCTGATGTGGGATCAGAGGAAGCCGCCGTTAAATTGACACACCCTGTTCCGGCGGTTTTCGACCCACACCTCGGCGAGTGGCCCGAAGACATCGAGTTTGTCGGCAGGGAAGGAACCATCCTCTTCATAGAGGGCGATCACCGGTGCGGCGGCTGAGTCATCGCGGTCGCAGACTCGGCACAGCACGGCTTCTCTGAAGCCGCTGACGGTGCCTCCTTTGCAGACGTACATCGCACTCCTGACCTCGTGGGACACGGGTGTGAGTCAGTTCCGCAACCTGATCGAGGACTGGGTGCGCGAAGAGCGCCCCGACGAAGAGGTGTGGGAAGAGGTGGAGTGGCAGGTCTGGACCGCCGTCACCCCCTCTCCGAGTCTATGCAACGAGCCATTGAGCGTGTCGAGTTGCTGGGCTCGTAAAGGCTTGAGGACGCGTGCGTCCACCTGAACGACGTGCACAAGGCGTTGCGTGACGCAGTGACGCAGTGACGCAGAAAGGGACCAGCAGGGACTGGGGAGACTGGACGGCGTACGAGAACGCGTGGAATCAAGCGACAGCGGCTCGCGTGACGTTCTTGACCGCGTCGAGGAACGCGATACGTGTTGCCCCCGCTCCGGGTCGCCTCAGCGTGCATCGTAGATCACCGCGGTTTCCGCCTCCGTCGCGATGCCCCCAAGGGCCAGACGAACGCCGTCAGCCACTGGCTTCGGTCAGCACGGCGTCGTGGGGCTGCGCGTGATGCGGATCGAGGTCCAGTCCGGAGTGCCGCCGTCCGTAGTGGTGTTGACCACGTCGGAGGTGCCGCCCATCAGCTCGACACATAGTGTCCCGCTGGCGTCGACCGACCCGTTCGCGCGCAGCAGGGTGACGACGAGGCCGAACTGCTTCATGGTGCCCGTGTCGGAGGAATGGGAGGTCACCGTGCCGGCGACATAGATCTGCTGGTCGTTGACGTCATACCCGGAGGGGTCGACGTTGGTGAGGTTCACCGTGTAGTCGCCAAGCGTGTAGGTGCGGGCCAGCGCCCGGTGCTGGAGAGCGGCGCGAGCCGCACTGGCCGAGGCCGACGCCTCGACGGCAGTGTTGGACTGGGATGCTTCGGCTTGTGCGGACGCGGATGCCGCTGCTGCGGATGCGGCCGCATCCGCAGCAGTGTCCTTGGGGGTAGGCGTGGCGTCCGGGCCAGCCGTATCCACAGCGTCAGCCAGAGCACCCGAGGGCGACGGCCACGGCTCTGGACTCCCGTCGTCGGATGTCAGGTCGCGCACCTTGGCCGACCGCGCCTGGCAGGTCATGTTCTGGTCGCTGCCGCTCGTTGCCATGCCGGTACTGGAGATCGTGTGCTGCCCGGCCGGCACGTAGTACAGCATCGAGCCTGCCGCGAAGGGAGTCGTCCTCTCCGAGCCGGTACAGGTGAGATTGATCGTGCAGGCCCGCATGGACCCGGCCCGATTGTTGACCGTGATGGCGCAAGATGCCGAATTGACCTGATGGCCCTGCAGATCGAGGGGTTCGGCCATGACGCACACGCCCACCTTCACGTCCGCGCTGGCGTTCTGCTCCGAGGCGGACGCGGCGGAGGAGCAGCCGGATACCGCCGCCACCGTGAAGACAACCGTCACCAGGGCGGAGGCGATGGGAAGGCGGCGCATGGGTGGAGCTCCTGAGTCGGTACGCGGACAGGCTTGCCCACACTGCCTGGTGACCTGGCCTCTTCCGTATCCCGTTACCGGATCTCAATGTGCCTCGCAGAGACCAAGCCCTGCCGCGAGTTCCCACTGCTCACCCCGCACCTGGCGGCTGGTCACCTCCGATTGCGGCTGGTGACACGGTCGTGAACCGCTCGAAGCCCGTGGGTTCACGCGAACTGAAGGGTCTTCAGCGGGAACCCGAGGGTGCAGTGGCGCTTTCGCGGAGTCAGCTCCTTGGGTTCGAGGTGAACCGGCGACCTTGGAGGCCGTCCACGACGCACGCCGAGGGCGGGGCTCACCTCGACTCCCTGGGCAGGACACTGCGGGCGGTGACTCGGTGGACCCAAAGGCGCTGGCAGTAGTGAGGTGACCAGTGCCGACGCCAGCCAGCTTGCTCAGCTTGACCGGATACTCCTCGACCGACCGCCAAGCCCGGAATTCGCCCGGAGTGGGCTTCTCCTTCTCCGAGCGGAGAATCGGGGGCCCTTGTCGTTCACCGGGGTGGCAGGGCGCGTAGGTGCTCAATCTGTCGCTCAGCGAGTTCGGTTGTGCGGCGCATGTGTCGGCTGAGCAGGGCCATCTCCTGTTCGGTGTAGCCGTCGAACATCGCCTGCCAGTCCTCGGCGAGCGAGTCCCAGAACTCGCCGAGGCGCTGCATGGCGGCGGGCACCGGCTCGACCAGCACCCGTCGCCGGTCCTGCTCGTCCCGCTGCCGGGTGACGTACCCGGCCTTCTCCAAGCGGTCGACCAGCCTGGTCGCCGAGCCGCTGGTGAGGCCGGTCAAGTCGGCGATCCTGCCTGTGGTGTAGGGGCCCGGCTCGATGCTGAGCAGGTTGAGGCACTGCACGTCCGTCGGGTGCATTCCCAGGTGGTCGGCCACCGCCTGGTTGAACAGCACGTAGGAGGCCAGGTACCGCCGGGAGTCCAGCTCCAAACCCGTCGGCTGGTCGTCTCGGGGCATGGCCTACTCCCTAAATCTCTGTGCGGCGCAGAGAATGTGGCGTACATTGGCTGCATGACACAGATAATGTACCAACCCACCGTCGCTGTCACTGGCGCGACCGGCGCCCAGGGCGGCGCTACCGCTCGGGCCCTGCTCAGCCACGGGTTACGGGTCCGCGCGCTGACCCGTAACCCGCCGTCCGCAGCCGCCGACCAGTTGCGCCGGCTCGGCGCGGAGGTGGCGTACGCCGACTTCGACGACCGCGTCGGCCTGGATGCCGCGCTCGCCGGGGCCGACGCACTGTTCGCGATGTCCACGCCCTTCGGCACCGACATCGACGCCGAGGTGCGGCAGGCGGTCGCTCTGCTCGACGCCGCCGCCGCGAGCGGGACCGTCCGGCACATCGTGTTCACCTCGGCCGCCAACGCGGACCGCGGCACCGGCATCCCCCACTTCGACAGCAAGCACCGCATCGAGCTCCACCTGCGGAGCCTGGGCATCCCCTGGACGGTCATCGCCCCAGGCGTCTTCATGGACAACTACACCAGCGAGTGGACGATGAGCGGCCTGCGCGAGGGCCGGTTCGCCCTGCCTCTGCCTGCCGACCTGCCGCTGCCGTTCATCTCGGCCGCCGACATCGGCGCGTTCGCGGCGCTCGCCCTCCGGCATCCCGAGGAGTTCGCCGGGCGGCGCATCGACCTCGCCTCCGATCGTGTGACGTGCTCCGAGATCGCCGAGACCCTCTCCACCGCCTGCGGTCGTCCGATCGAATTCGTGCCGGTCCCCCTCGCCGAGATCGAGGCGTACTCCGCCGATCTGGCCACCATGTTCCGCTACTTCGCCGGTACCGGTCTCGACGTGGACGTCGAAGGGCTGCGGCGCGACCACCCCGAGGTGGGCTGGCGGAGCTTCGCCGACTGGGCAGCCGCCCAGCACTGGGATCTAGTGGCCCGGTAAAGGCGAAGGGGCCCATCGCCACCGAGACGGCGATGGGCCCCCTTCTGGTGCTGAGAGATCAGCCGCTGAACTCTCGCAGGCTCTTCAGCACCTGGTCGAGCAGGGACTGACGGCCCGTCGGCTCGGCCTCCAGCTTGGCGACCGTCGAAAGGGTGATGCCACCGGCCAGGGGAGGCATTGGCCGAGTTGCCCCTCGCCACCCTCACCAAGTTGCTGGCGGGTCACTTGCCACCTGGTTCGCTGCTCGTTAACGCCGCGACGGCCGTGAGTTCAGCGTGACTGAGGGACTTTCGGCTTGCCGCGTTTCTCGGCCGGCCGGTCCCACCGCAGCTGTGAGACCGATCGATGGCAACTGACCGCCACCGAGCGCCTTCGTTCCAGTCCTTGACCCATGCCCGGATATCGGCTTCCAGGGCCTGGATGTTCTTGTGTGTGCCTCGGCGGATCATCTGGTGGGCCAGGTAGCCGAACCACCGCTCGACCTGGTTGATCCAGGACGAGCCGGTCGAGGTGAAGTGCAGTTCGAACCGCGGGTGTTTGGCCGGCCAGGACTTGATCGCTGGAGTCCAGTGGGTGCCGTAATCGTCCACGATCAGATGGATCTGCAGGTGAGCGGGCACCTCCTTGTCGATCCGGATCAGGAACTTCTTGAACTCCGCGGCCCGGTGCCGGCGGTGCAGGGCAGTGATGACCTCACCTGTGGCGACATCGAACGCGGCGAACAGCGTGGTCAGGCCGTTGCGCACGTAGTCGTGGGTGCGCCGCTCGGGCATGCCCGGCATTATGGGCAGCACCGGCTGGGACCGGTCCAGAGCCTGGATCTGCGACTTCTCGTCCACCGAGAGCACCACCGCCCCTTCGGGCGGGTTGAAGTACGGGCCCACGACGTCGTGGACCTTCTCCACGCACAACGGGTCCGTCGACAGCTTGAAGGTGTCCGCCAGATGCGGCTTGAGCTGGAACTGCCGCCAGATCCGACCCACGGTCGACTTCGGCAGACCACTGTGCTGCGCCATCGATGTCCGTGACCAGTGGGTGGCGTTCTTCGGGAGCTGTTCCAGCGTGGTGACCACGACCGCTTCCACCTGATCGACGCTGATGGTGGGCGGCCGGCCCGGCCGGGGCTCGTCGGTCTAACGATCAACCACTGACGCAGGACACTAGCCGAGCTTCCGCAGCACCTCGGCGATGGTGGCCCGGTATGTCCGCAGCGCCTGCAGCCCGGCGGCGTAGCGGTCGCGGTGCCGTGTGATGTCCACGGCCTGTTTCTGCGCCCGTGCAGCGTGCCAGAGCTCGGCCGTATGGTGGCGGCGCTTGCAAGTGACGTCCGCGACGGCGGTGGCCCGCTCCCGCTGCGTATGCCGGGTGTTGCCGTCGCTGTTCCGCTGCCAGGCGGTGTCCGTGTACGCCGCGACGGGGTCGGGATAGCGCGTGAATCCTTGTTCTGCCACACAGCGGGACCACACGTCCCAGGCCGCGCGGAGGCGCGGGTCGTGTTTGACCGCCTTGTCGACCTCGACCGCCCGTGTGCTTGCGTAGAGCCAGTCCCGCTCGAGGTCGATGCCGCGCAGCAGCCGCCGGCTCGCCTCGGCGCTGCAGGCGGGGAGGTCCGCATACTCGGCGTTGGTCATCCGGCGGCCCTTCGGCCGGCGGGCCAGGGAATTTGCCGGGTCCCAGCCGTAGCCCCAGCGGCGGGCGGTGGCAAGATCCAGGACGCCATAGTCGGTGCTGACTGCGGTGGCGACGACGGCATCGCCGGGGTAGCGGGGGTCGAGCGGGAAGTCCGGGTGGCCGCGCTCCGCCATGCACTGCCGGATCAGCAATGCCGATGCCCGCTGCGATCGCTGGTAGTCCTGCGGCGTGTAGTCGTAGCGGTCGGCCGGGAGGGGGCCGAGGTCCGACGCCGTGCGGATGACCTCCGGGCGTTCTGGACCGGCGGCGCAGATCGCCGCCAACACCACCACGGCACCCAGCCGCCACCCCCGCCTCGTCATGCGAAGGGATGCTACCGGGCGGCGTGTAGCGGTCGGCCGTGGCCCCCAGCGACTCATCCACGCACGCCAAGACTCCAAGCGACAGAAAGCTCGATCAGGCGACACCTATCGAGCAGCTCTCCAGACCGACGTACCCCGATCCTGACGGTGCGTCGCAATCAGATTTCTGATCAGCTGTTGGCCCGCCTAGGTCAGACCGTGCTGATGTGCCCACTGAGTGAGAGCTGCTGCGATGCGGGGGCCGAACTTGTCGGGATGGAACTGGCCGTCGTGGGTGATGAGGCCCGTCTCCGGATACCCGAAGGCCTGGAGGAGTTCGTCAGCCAGTACGTCTGTTGCCTGCAAGGAGCCCGCGGCCGTGGTCGGCGCCATCGTTGAGGCTGATGCACGACTCTGCGGAGTTCGACCAACTGAAAGTTCACCGCTTGATGAGCGCGGAGCTTGGGAAACAGATACGGATGAACGGCTGCAGCCCGCGTAGAGAGGTGATCCTGGGATCGCCCGGCCGGGTTTGTCGGGCGGAGGACGAGTCCGTGGCGCCGCGGATGCCGGCCCTGGTCAGGAGGCGAGGACCAGAGTTACGGCGGCAGCGATCGCGACGATGGTGAGGATGGCGGGTGCCATCGCGTTGCCGCGGGTCTCGGGGTTGGCGTAGTCGCCGGACTTGGCGTGGAAGCCGATGGCTCCGACAAGTACGACTGCGAATCCCAGGGCGGCGGCAACGCCGATGGGCTGCCAGAAGAGACCGGCGAGGAGTCCTGCGGCTGCGGCCAGCTCGGCCAGCCCGATGAACCGGACCAGGGGGGCGCTGAGGCCTCCCGGAGACTGCAGCTGGGCTGGGATGCTGCCCTTGAGCAGGGCTTTGGGCAGTCCGGCGGCCAGCCCGACAACGGCGAGCAGCACGCTCAGCACGGCGGCGAAGATATACACGGGTCATGCCTTTCTGGAGAGGAATTCGGACCGCCCGAGCTGCGATGGACCGGCGTCCGTGGACCATGGGTATTCCGGCGGGTTTCGCTGCTCACGCATGAGCGTTGCCGAAGTGCGGTCTCAGTGATGGAGAGCGCTGCGGCGCGGCAACCCGGCAGCGCGCCGGGCGCCGCGGCGCGACCGGTCGGCAGACGCTGGGCCGGGACGGCCGATTCGTCGGCGCCGGCCGCGCCGCCCGTGGGAGGCGGAACGCGGCCACTCAGGTGAGCGGCTGTTCGGTGAAGTTCCTGAGCACCAGTGCGTCGGGAACCTGGATGAGGCGTCCGCCTTCGTCGACCCTGCCGAGTTCCACCGCCGACAGGCCGAGCGTGCCGGTGAGCTGGGCGATCTGGGAGCTGGCCTCACGGGAGTTGCTGGAGACGAAGACCACGCGCTTGCCCTGGCCGGAGGGCACTTCGGCGGCGAGCGTCTGCGCCGGAAGCTGGTTGAAGGCCTTCACGATCTGGGCGCCGGGCAGTACCTCGGCCGCGTACTGAGAGGAGAGCCGGCCCTTGAGGATGTCACCCGAGTTGGGCGCGTAGTGCGCGTTGGTGGTGTCGACGACGATCTTCCCGTTCCAGTCGGGCAGCGCGTTGCCGAACTCCTCGACCGCGGCGAACGGGATGGCCATGAAGATGACGTCGCTCGTCAGTGCCTCGGTGAGCGTCACCGCCCGGACTGCCGAGCCCAGGGAGGCGGCGAGTTCGCTGATCGAGCGCGGTCCGCGGGTGTTGGCGATGCGTACCTCGACTCCGGCCCTGGCGAAGAGGCGCGCCAGCGCCGAACCGATGTTTCCGGTGCCCACGATGGCGTAGCGGGTGTCTGCAGACATGTGTGTTCCCAGTTCCAGTCGATTGCTGAGGGCTGTCGAGGCGGCAGTAGCGGCTTCGCCGTCTGGCTGCCGTCGCCGCGTTCGTGTCGGGCACGGCGGTGCCAACCTCCGCCAGCCAATTTGGTTGAGGTGTTAACCAAACCGTACGTGCGGCCTGGTTAACATGTCAACCAAAACGGTAAGGTGGCCTACATGGGTGAACCGCAATGGCTGGACGAGCGCGAGCAGCGAGCTTGGCGCAGCCTCATGAAGATGCAGGCCGGCCTGTCCGAGCACATCGAACGGCAGCTGCGCACCCACAGCGGGCTGTCCACCGCCGACTACCAGGTGCTGGCGCACCTGTCCGAGGCGCCCGACGGGCGCCTGAGGTCGTTCGCTCTCGGGGATGCGCTGCAATGGGAGAAGGGCCGCCTGTCGCAGCATCTGACCCGCATGCAAAAGCGAAACCTCATCCGCCGTGAGCGTTGTGCCACCGACCAGCGGGGGGCCGTTGTGGTCATCACCGAGCAAGGACGCACTCTCATCGAGACAGCCGCCCCGCTCCATGCCGCTGACGTGCGCAATGTGCTGATCGACCACGTAACCCCTGCGCAGATGAACCTTCTGATCGAATTGGGAGACCAGGTGGAGGCGAGACTCGCCAAGATCGATCAGAAGCCGGGGTGAGTCCCTACGCCTCGTCGGGACCGGCTGACGCCGACCGTCCTGTCAGCGTCGTCGCCCTGCCCTGAGCACAACGCGAGGCCTACGCCAACGACCTCGACGGCTCCCGCGACCTGATCGCGGTGTCCGCCGCCTCCAACCGGTCCAAGGGTGACAAGGACCCCAGCGACTGGATGCCCCCGTACGCCGCTACGGGTGCCAGTACCTGACCGACCGGGGCGCCGACAAAACCCGGTGGGGCCTGTCCGTCGACCTCATCAAACAAGCCACGCTCACCGCGGGCCTCAGCCGCTGCCCCGACCAGCCCATCCACGTCCCCCTCGCCCGTTGGACCCCGCGCCACGGGGCGCTGCCTTGCCTGGCGCCGTCGTCACGACGGCGCCGGGTGCCGACCCGTCCTGCTCGGCTGGAGACGGGGCGCGTGCGACGCCGTACTCACGGGCGAAGCGATTGGCCTCCGCGGCGGAGCCGGTCATCCCGTGCAGCCACAACGCGTACGCCGCCGACTCCATCTGTTCTGGCGTCAGATGCTCCCGCCACGGCTTGATCCCGTGATCACACGAGGTCGTACGGACCTGCTCCGCCAGCCCGTCGGTCGGCGACACCCGGAGCGGCCGGTGAGGCCGACGAACACGCGCAGTGCCGCCATTTGCGAGGGAATCGGTTCCACCGGCTGCCGGTCCGGGGCTGCCTCGCCGGGCGGGGGCTCGGCGCGGGGAAGGGACTGGCCGTGGGCGAGGGTGTCGTGGCCGTACGGCGTCAGACGGGCCGCCCACCGCACGGGCCGCCCCTCCAGAGCCGACAGCTCCGCGCGGTCCTCCCGGCAGGCAAGCTCCACCAGGCCCTGACTCTCCAGCGCGTTCACCTGCTGCTGGCGCGGCGGGAGGAGCTCCGTGTCCGGCGCCCAGCCGTGCCCGACCGCCTGACCGCGCTCGCACAGCGCCTCCAGCACCGACAGTGACCTCTCCCAACCCCTCATCCCACTCCCCCCCCCGCGTTGTGTGCCGTGCCCGTACGCGTGCGCCGACCGTGGACGCCGACGCCGGTCTGGAAGGCGCGAAGGAGAGAAGGCAGGCCCACCGGGTGGCATCGGCCGCAAGACGCGCGCCGGGCGGGACGCCGCCTGGTAAACACTGCGGCGCTGCCGTCCGGCAGCGCCGCAGTCTTCTGATGCTGGGCTCAGCGGGTGAGGTCCAGTACCCGGACCGGTTCGCCGGCCCACGGTGCGGGGTCGTGGTCGCGATGATCGCGCCGTCGGGACGGTCCGGGGTGGGCTGCGCCGTGTACTGGCTGTGCGCCGCGGCCCACGTCTCCTGCCGCACGAGAGCCAGGGCGGCGGCCAGGTCCAGGTCCAGGACGGTGAGGCCGGGAAGGGAGGCCAGATGCTCGGCCGTGCCGGGCCGCGCGCGGTCGGATTCCACCAACGCACAGGCCGGGGCGTACAGGAACCAGCCCGGTTCGGCGTGGGCGCGGTGGATCAGGCGGGAGGCAAGGATGTTGCCCTGGCCGGCCGCGGCCATCGCGGTGTCGTCCAGGACGATGTGCATGGCGTCGCTCGCTGGCCGCTCACCTGGGCCAGGCGCCGGTCCAGCTCGCTGTCCAGGTCCCTCTCCTCAGCGGCGGTCGGGGCGTAGCCGTTCCACCCCGTCAATGCGGCCAGGGCCTTTTCGGCCCGCTCTGCCCGCTCGGCCGGGGTCAGCAGCGTCTCAGCGAGACGGGCGAGATACGCCCGCAGCGACAGCCCCTCCGCGGCCGCTATGGCGGCCAGCCGGTCCTTGGCTTCCTAGGGGATACGGACGTCGGCATCGGGCATTGGCGTGCTCCTTCCCACCCTCCGCGGGTACGGATACGTACCCGTACCCGTCATGCGGTGGATTCCGGTCACAACCCTGTCGCCTGGCCGAATCCAATGCCATGCTGTGACCGCGGTGATCCCCTTGCCCCCGAGGCGGAGGCCTCCGCCCCTGGCCCCGCCTTTGCGCTGTTACTGGGCGGGCCGCGCCGTCCCTCCCGGCCCTCTCCACGGGAGGGCCGACGGCTGCACGAACCACGTCGGTGCAGCGCCGGCCAGGCGCCTCGGACGGTCCGACGACACAACGTCAAGGACGCGTGCCGCCCGCTCCGCGACCGCATCCTGGGTCAGGCCGGTGTCCTGCTTGTTCATGATGGTGCTCCTGCGCCGTGCTGTACTCGTCGTCCACCTGGCCAGGCGGTCCGTTGATCACCCTGCACGGGACCCCGGAGGTTCGCTCTGAGACGAAGCCCCGGCGATCCGGGCAAACGGGCTCACGTTACGGGAGGGGCCGCTACCGTAGCCGCACGACTTCGGTGCCGCCCGTCTCCCCCGTCGGGCGGCACCGAAGCCGATCGATTGCGGGTCGGGCGGTGCTCGTTCCGCACGGGCCCGGCGCGGGCGGCCGCACGGCCGTCCCTGGAGCTGGCGGGGTCGGCGGCAGCGGGACGAGATCAGCCGTTGCCGACTTCCCGCGCCACGCGCTCCAGTCGGCGCCGGTGGTCCTCCCACCATGCCTGATCGCCCGGTGGGATGTTGTCGTTGCCCTTCAAGTACCCGACGGTCCCGTCGATGAGCTCTCGCACGATGTCGGCGTGGCCGGCGTGCCGTTGAGTATCGGAGATCACGCGCACCAGGATGTGGTGCAGTGTCACCTCTCGGCGTTCCTCCGGCCACCACGGGACGTGACCGATCGCGTCAAGCGTCAGCGTCGCGATCGTGCTGTTGGAGTGCTCCCACGCCTGGTGATACAGCCCAACGATCTCTTCCCGCGACTCGTCTGCAGTGGCCCACATGTCCGAGTTGGGTTCTGCGTCCTCCGTATACCACCAGGGCGGCCGCTCCTCGTCGAAGAACGGCCGCCCGAACGTGTCGCCGAAGTACCCCAGCTCGACGCTGGCGATATGTTTGACCAGCCCCAACAGGTTCGTGCCGGTGAGGGTCAGCGGGCGGCGGATGTCATGTTCCGAGAGCCCGTCGAGCTTCCACAACAGGGCGTCACGCCCGTCTTGCAGATAGCGGAGAAGATCCGCTTTCGGATTCGGTTCGATCACGCCGGGCAGTCTTCCACCCGGCACTGACAGCCGGGCTCCACAGAACAACGCGGACGCCGCTTAGGGCAGTTGCCCCGCGTGGCTTCGAACGAGTCGGCCGGCCCCAGGGGAACGAGTCCGCTGGCCCTGATGAGCGATCTCGGGTGCTTGTCGTGAACGAGTCGATTGGCCCCACCCGAGCGAGGGTCGCATTGGGTGTCGACCGCGGGTTCAACCGCCCGCGATCGTCATCGGGTCGCTGCCGTTCTGGGCTCGCTGATACATATGTGCGATGACAGACGACGATTCCGGTGAGTTTCAAGCAGGGCAGTCGGGACTCATCGTGCGGGTCCCCGAGGCAGAACCTGCTGTTCGAGCGTGGCGTGACCGGCTGGACCCCTCAGCCCGTGCGGGTGTTCCGGCCCATGTCACCGTCCTCTTCCCGTTCCTCGACGAGAGCCGCATCGACAACGGTGCTTGCGCTGCCATCGGAGAAGTGATCGGGCGTCACCGGCCCTTCGATGTCCGGTTCGAGCGCTGTGGGCGATTCCCGGGGATCTTGTATCTCGTCCCCGAACCGGACATCCCGTTCCGTCGGCTCACTGAGGCGATCGCGGACCGGTGGCCGGAGACCCCGCCGTTCGACGGGCGGTTCGACGAAATCGTCCCGCATCTGACCATCGCCCAGGGGCAAGACGATGCCGTGCTGGAGGAGGCCGAAGCCGACCTTCGCAGCCGGCTTCCCGTCACTGGCCGCGTGTCGTCGGTCGATCTGATGGTCCACGACGGTACAAGGTGGCAGCGGCGAGCGTCGTTCACGCTCCGGTGATCTCTCTGTCGTTCATCAGTCAGCCGCCGTCCTGCCAGCAGCGCCAAGGCGGGGAAGGCCGGCCCATTCAGGGGATCCGTCCAGTGCTCAGCGCGCTCTCGGTATGCGTACGGACTCACCGCCCGGCCGCCAACGAGGGGGCCGGGGGAAGAGGAGGAGCTGGCAGCCGCGACCTCCGACACCCCTCGCGGCAGGCGGCGCTCATGGTCTCGGGGCCGGGATAGTTGGCGTAGGGTGGAGGAATCCGACGCGGGGTGGAGCAGCTCGGTAGCTCGCTGGGCTCATAACCCAGAGGTCGCAGGTTCAAATCCTGTCCCCGCTACTGAAACCTGAGGGGCCGGCACGATGTGCCGGCCCCTCAGGCGTGTCGTGCCAACCATCTCAACGGACCTGTGCCACGCGAGGCGTGCGCCAACTCACAGCGGCAACCGGGACGTCAGAGGAACAACTCGAGACGGTTGACCGTTCATCTCTACGTGGCTAGCGGAGGGGACAGTGTCCCCGGGCCTCACCCATAGCCCATGGGGACGATCGTCCGGCTGAAGCCCCATGGAGCCTTCCGCCGAGAGGCGACCGCCCTCCGCACGCCACCACCCACGGCCCCGGCTGGTCTCCCCCGTCCAGCCGGGGCTTTTCACGCTCTGGTCACCGGCGCGGCCGTCAGGGCTCAGCTACGAATCCACGAAGTACGCCTTCTCGCCCATCAAGAGCGGTGCGTCGGCGGGCCCTTGATGTATGGGCCTCGCCAGATCACCCGGTGTTCCTGGTGGCTGGGACACCACAGCCGGACCTTGCGCATCCGCACCGGCCACCGGTGGTGGTACACCCGCTTCGTCTCCCCCACCGGATCCGACGGGCGGGGTGAGGGCGCAGCAAGCCGGATGACCCGTACGTCAGAGTCCCGCGGCACAGAGCCGTCATCACCGCTTGCGGCGGTGCGCACGGATGCGGCCTGGGATGGGCCTGCGGCCGTGACGCCCTGGGCGATGAGCCGCCAGAAGGCGAACATGTAGCGGCCCACGAAGTCGTCGTACGGGTCGTCCACGAAGCGGGCTTCCGGACCTGCGCGCCTGGGAGACCGCCTGTCGCCATCCGGCCGGCTTGTTGAGGAACGCGATCTCGTGGGAAAAGGCATAGCGCCTCTACCACAGCCTTTAGACCGTGGTAGAGGCGCAGGGATGCTGTGCTGTTCAGTTCTCGTACTTGAGAGGCTTGCCGAGCCTGATGATGGTCGAGCAGTCCAGTTGCTGCTGGTACTGCTGCGAGCCCTGGCCGTACCAGTAGCGACAGTCTTTCAGGCTGTCGTGAACCGGTCCGGTGACCTTGACCCGGGCCACGGCCACGCCTTGGCCTCGGCGTACGTCAGCGGGTGGTGGTCCTTGTGCAGGCGCAGTGTGGTTCTCCTACGCGCCGGCGTGAAGGTAGGCCGCCCACAGGGAAGGGGTGGCCGGGTAGCGGTCGCGTACCGTCCGGATGGTGTGGTGGAGGGCAGTAGCGGCCTGTTCGGGGGCGAGCGTTCGGGCCGGGCCGGCTGTCAGGTGGGTGTAGAAGGATTCGGCGACTTCGACGGCCATACGGTCGTCGATCGGCCACAGGGTCCCAATCACGTGGGGAAAACCAGCGAGTTGGAAGGCACTGGTCAGGTGGATGGCCTCGTCCAGAAGGACGGAGTTGGTGGGCGCTGCGGTACTGCAGGCGGACAGGTAAGCCAACTGCGCGTGGTCGAGGTTGATCTGGGCGAGAGTCGAGACAGTCAACGGCGTGGTGGCGTGGTCGTGGAGGAGTAGCCGACTGCGGGACGGGTCGGTGTGGTCGGTGGCACCGTGGCAGGCGAAGTGGGCGATGGCGCAATGTGAAAGGCGGTCGAGGACGCCAGCCGTGGTCGGGGTGTCGGGACCCGGGACGTGGTGGGCGCCGTCGGGGACCGGGCCGGATTCGGTCAGCTGGATCGTGCGGGGAAGCAGCGGCCGGATGCGGCGGGCTTCCTCTGCGGCGTGTCGCAGGGGGCTGTGGCCAGGTGTCGTCGGCATGGCGACGATGAGGGACTGGGAGCGGTCGGCGCGCCGCGAGCGGCGCTCACGCGCGTGGCGCAGGGCACGGACGGTCGGCGTGTAGGACGACACCACCCGGTCCAGAACGGTACGGCGCCGCGGACCGGGCGTGGGGTCGGTGTGGAAGCCGGCGGCGTGCAAGGGCAGGAGCCCGAGGAGACCGCCGGGTGCCCACCACACCCGTGACAGCGGTTGACCGGGCCACGTCGGCGATACCACCTCACCCATGTCCTGCAGAGCGGCAAGAGCGGGTTCGGCGGCGGTTTCCCAGAGCCATTCCAAGGTCCTGCGCAGCGCCCGCTGGGCGGCGATGCGATCGCTGTCGGGCGCTGTCGTTTCGGCCAGTGCCTGGTAGAAAGCGTCAACTTTGGCGCGCACGGTTCCCTGGCCGAGCCCGGGTAGCGGGACAGCGCTGATGCCCTGGCGCGTGAGCAGGAGCGCGTCGCTGCCGTAGCGGCTGATGTTGAAGGTCACCACGGGGCCGTGCGCCGCTTGTTTCACCAGCTCTTCGGAACTGGGCGGCAGGCCGAAGTTCTCGAACCCCTCGCGGGCCCGGATGCGTCCCATCAACCGCACGAGTTCCGCCGCCAGTTGGTGGCGGTCACGACCATGCCCGTCCGCCGGGCGCGCGTCGGGCGTGACGGCCATGTTTCTGGGATCCTCGTCCAGGAGCTCGCGGATTTCCGTGAAACGCCGGGCAAGATAGGGGTGTTGGGCCCGCAGATCAGTCAGGTCGCTTCGCGTGTCCAGGGCTTGGGACAGCAGCACGGCCCGCCCTGCTTCGGCCAGTTTCAGTGCCCAGGTGGCGCGCACGTGGGCGCTGCCGTGGGGGGCGGCCAGGGCCAGGGCGGTCGCGTCGGCAGCGAGTCCGGCGGCGTTGCTGCCCAGCGCCTCCTGCTGGGCATCGCGCCGCAACCGACGCGGCGCCAGCTCCGGAAGCAGCAGTACTGCCTGTTCCAGGAATCCGGCCGCCAGCCCCGGATGGGAGGGTGCGACCAGGGCTGCTGCCCAGCGTGCTGCTTCGACTCGCGGCGTCGGCGAGTCCGTCTCCCTGCAGATGGCCCGGTTCAACACGGACAGCAGCTCTGTCCAATCGGCGTGAGCACCGTGTCGTTCGAAGCGCATGTGCAGGGTGATACCCAGGTTGACCAGGCGCTTCACGTTGCCGAGGTCTTCTGGCGGGGTCGCCCGGACGGCCGTACGGATCGCCGACACCGCCTCATTCAGATCCCTGGACTCTCCGGACCGCTCGTAGCGCATGGTCAGAGCGACACCGAGATTGCCCAGAAAGCTGGCGTGCCGGAGGTGATCAAGAGGGGTGGACCGGACCGCGGTACGACTGGCCTCCACTGCCTCGTCGAGCGTCTCAAGTTCCCCGAACTGCTCGTAGCGCGCCATCAAGGCGATGCTCAGCATGTCCATTCGCCCGGCGCGATCGGGGCGTTCCAGCGGGGTGGCCCGGACGGCGGAACGGATCGCCTCCACTGCCGCCTCGGCATCCTCTTCGTTCCCCGTGCGCCGGAACCGTGTCTCCAGGATGCGGCTGAGGTTTTCCAGGCTCGCAGCGTGGTTCGGGTGGTCCTGTGGGGTCGCCTGGGAGTCGGCACGGTGCGCCGCCACGGCATTGTCGAGAGCGTCCACCTCGCCGAACCGCTCGAAGCGCAGCGCCTGGGCGGTACCGAGATTACCCAGGAAGGCGGTGTACTTGGGGTGCTCTGGCGGCGTGGCCCGGACGGCGGCGCGACTCGATGTCACCGCGCCGTCGAGATCCTCGACCTCCCCGAACCGCCTGAAGCGCATCGCCAGCACTGTGCTGAGCGAGTCCAGGTGCTGAGCGTGGCTGAGGTCGTCGTTCGGGGCGGCCTCGACGGCGGTACGACACGCTTCCACCGCGTGGTCGAGATCCTCTATCCGCCCCGTATGCCTGTACCTCTCCCGCAGAGCATGGCTCAGATTGATCAGCCTCGAGGCGTAGTTCGGGTGGTCGTGGGCAGTGGCCTGGACGGCGGTACGACTCGACGCCACCGCCTCGGCGAGATCCTCGACCTCCCCGAACCGCCTGAAGCGCATCACCAGCGCCGAGCTGAGCAGTTCGAGACGCTCAGCGTGAGCAGGGGCGTCGCCAGGGGTCGCTCGAAGGGCCGTACGAATGGCCGCCACCGCCTCGGCGAGATCCTCCTCCTCCCCGAACCGCCCGAAGCGCGTCACCACGACGAGGCCGAGCGTGTGCAACCGCCAGGCGTAGTCGGGGTGGTCGGGGGTGGTGGCCCGGGCGGCAGCACGACTCGCCTCCACCGCCTCTTCCAGATCATCCAGCCGCCCAACACGTGCATACCGCTTCTCGAGAATCTGGCCGAGCCCTTTCAGCCGCCAGACGTAGTCGGGGTGGGCGTGGGGAGTAGCCCGGATGGCGGAGCGGATCGCTGCCACCGCCTCATCCAGGTCTCTCACCTCCCCAAAACGGTCGTAGCGAATCATCAGGACCAAGGCGAGCGTGTTCAGACGTTCGGCACGCTGGGGGAGACCGTGGGAGGCGGATTCAGCGGCGCGGATCGCCCCCACCGCCTCGTCCAGATCCCCCACCTCCCCGAAACGGTCGAAGCACCGAGCCAGGACATGGCCGAGATGGGCCAGGACGGTGACGCGTGAGGGGTGGTCGTCGGGAGTTGCCCGGGCGGCGGCACGAATGACCCGCTCCGCCTCATGCAGGTCCTCCAACTGCCCGAAATTGTCGAAACGCTCCACGAGAGCGGATTCGAGGTTGGCCAGGAAGACACCCCGGTTGAAGTCGCCGTCAGGGGCGGCTTTGATGGCAGCGCGACTAGTCTCCACGGCCTCGTCCAGATCCCCACGTTCCCGGATGCGTTCGAAGCGCAGCACCAGAGCGGTGCTGAGAGCGTCCAGGTGCCCCCCGAGTTCAGGGTGGCCGTGAGGGGTGGCTTCGACAGCGGAACGACTCGCCCGCACCGCCTCGTCCAGATCGGTCGACTCCTCGAACCTTTGGTACCGCTTCCTCAGCACACGGCCGAGACCGCACAGGTGCTCGGCGTACTGCGGGTCATCATGGTGGGTGGTCCGGGCAGCAGCGCGGGCCGCGGCCGCCGCTTCTTCCAGGACGGCCGCATCGCCGGACTGCTCGTACCCTTCCTCCAGGGCCATGCTCAGTACGTACAGACGGCGGGGGCGGCGCGGGTCGTCGTGGAGAGTCGCGTCGAGAGCGGCGCGCATCGCCTGCACCGCCTCTTCCAGATCTTCTGGGTTCTGCGTGCCCTGGAACCGCGTCAGCAGGGCGTAGCGGAGTTTGGTCAGGCAGTCGGCGCGCTCAGGGTGATCGTCCGGGAGGCTGCGCAGGATGCGCCTCCACAGCTCCACGGCTGCTGTCACACGTGCCGGTTCCGCGTTCGTGGCCAAGTCGTTCGTCAGGTCCTGTGCGGCGGGGAGGGCCGCCTCGGCAAGGTCCCTGAGCAGGGACTGCGGCAGGTCCGTCCTCCCTGCGATGAAGCATTTCGTGAAAAGGCGGAGGGCGGTCACCCGATCCTGCTCCGCGAGCGCGCCGGGCAGAGCGCGTGCCCGCCGGTAGTGCAGGCAGCCCAGTACGTGTGCGGCTTCCAAATCGGGAGGCTCGGCGTCGGCATACCGGCCCAGGTGGTGTGCTTCCGCGCGTGCCGCCGAGGTGAGGATTTCGGAAGCGTCGCCGGTAGCACCGACCCGCTGGACGCGCTCCCGCATCGCCCGCACCAGCTCATCACGCCGTTCCACGCACCACCCCCGCAGTTGCCGAGCCGTCAATTATCAAACGCGAAAGGTCCATTGCCCAGTCAGGGTCGATTCGGACACCATGAACGCCTGGACCATGCAATCGGCGTCGAATGCCACACATACGCGGCCTCACAGCAGCCGTGAGGGCTTGCAGACGATGGGGGACGGGGTGCCCAACGAGGCTGATCAGGACAACCAGCGCGGCGACGGAACGGTGCCGGACTTGCGCGAGGATATCGCCTACGTGTGCGACCAGTTGGACCGTATCCGTGCGACTTTGGAAGCGTACGGACACGATGGCACGGCTCCGCTGGAGCGCCTGCTGGCAGCGTTGCCTGACGGCGAGGGGCTCGCCGCACCGGTGGGCGCGCTCCACGAGGCCCTTCTGGCCGCGGGGGGCGCCGGGGGGCGGCGCGGGGGGGCCCCCCGGCCGCACCCCAAACGGGTGAGTGCCGCCCCGCCCCCCCCCTGGGGGGTGGGGTGCCCGCCCCCGCGGGGGGCCCCGTACACCAAGCCCCACCAG
>NZ_JBHVST010000107.1:0-24185 GCF_042885015.1 Streptomyces sp. NPDC058086
CGGGTGCTCGACACACCGCCCCCGACGCCGGCCACGGCCGACGAAGACCTCGCGGCGCTCGCCGCCCGGTACGGCCTCTCGGTCAGCGGCGCCCGCCCCTCCCTGCGCGAGTACGTGCGCCAGCTGTGGGCGCGGCGCCACTTCATCAGCGCGTTCGCGACCGCCAAGCTCACCGCGCAGTACAGCCAGGCGAAGCTCGGCCAGTTGTGGCAGGTCGCCACGCCGCTGCTGAACGCCACGGTGTACTACTTCATCTTCGGCATTCTGCTGAACACCAAGAACCACGTGAAGGACTTCATCCCGTTCCTCGTGACGGGTGTGTTCATCTGGACGTTTACGCAGAACTCGATCATGTCGGGCACCCGGGCGATATCGGGCAACCTCGGCCTGGTGCGGGCCCTGCACTTCCCGCGGGCCGCGCTGCCGGTCTCGTTCGCGCTGCAGCAGCTCCAGCAGCTGCTGTTCTCGATGGCCGCCCTTGTGGTGATCCTTCTGTGTTTCGGCCAGATGCCGAACCTCGCCTGGCTGTTGATGTTCCCGGTGCTAATCCTGCAGTCCGCGTTCAACACGGGTGTCTCGATGATCGTGGCCCGGATGGGCGCGAAGACCCCGGACATCGCCCAGCTGATGCCGTTCATCCTGCGGACCTGGATGTATGTCTCCGGCGTCATGTGGAGCATCGACCAGCTGACGAAGAAGGAGGACCTGCCGCACCTGCTGAGGGTCGCCCTGGAGACCAATCCGGCCGCCGTCTACATCGACCTCATGCGGTACGCGCTGATCGACAGCTTCCACGCCAGTCAGCTGCCCCCGCACGTGTGGGCGGCGGCGGTCGGCTGGGCCTTGCTCGCCGGGGTCGGCGGCTTCATCTACTTCTGGAAGGCTGAGGAGACGTACGGCCGTGGCTGACAACGTGAACGACCGCATTCCCGAGTCCCGGAAGCTGGTGTTGGAGCCGATCTTCGAGGCGGACTTCCTTCCGTGTTCCTACGGGTTCCGTCCGAAGCGCCGGGCCCATGACGCGCTCGCTGAGGCACACCACTTCGCCAAGAACTCCTATGAGTGGATGGTGGAGGGGGATATCGAGGCATGCTTCGACTCGATCGACCGTTGCTCAGGCCCCGGCGCCTGGTCAGCTCTTCCATGCCGGTGCGGGCGCAGCCGCGCTCGTCGAGGACCGCGACCGCCACTTCCAGCAGGGAGATACGCCCGTAGGGGGCGCCCCCGGCAATCGGCAGGAGGCCGTACGGACGTTTTGTTCACCGATCCAATGTGGCAAGCGAGCAGATCACGCGTGACGCAAATCTTTGACGCGGCGGAGCTTGCCCAGCGAGCGCTCCAGGGTGTCCGGCTCGACGATCGCGACGTCGACGGTCACCCCGACGCCGTCCTTGACGCCGGTTGCAATCGTCCGGGTGGCGGCCTCGCGCTGGTCGGGACTCGCTCCAGGGTGTGCCTCGACAAGGACGGCCATGTGGTCCCTACGCTCACGCCGGGGCAGCTGGATCTGGAAGTGAGGCGCGATGCCTCGCGTGCGCAGCACTATCTCCTCGATCTGGCTGGGGAAGACGTTCACCCCCCGGAGGATGATCATGTCGTCGAAGCGGCCAGTGATCTTCTCGATGCGGCGGAAGGCCGGCCGGGCCGTGCCGGGCAGCAGCCGGGTCAGATCGCGCGTGCGGTAGCGGATGATCGGCAGAGCTTCCTTGGTGAGGGACGTGAAGACGAGCTCGCCGACCTCGCCGCCGGGCAGGACGTCGTCCGTGACTGGGTCGACGACCTCGGGATAGAAATGGTCCTCCCACACATGCAGGCCGTCCTTGGTCTCCACGCACTCCTGGGCGACACCCGGGCCGATCACCTCGGACAGGCCGTAGATGTCGACGGCGTGGATGTCCGTGCGCTCCTCGATCTCGCGGCGCATCTCCTCGGTCCAGGGCTCCGCGCCGAACATGCCGACCTTCAGCGACGTGGAGCGCGGGTCGACGCCCTGGCGCTCGAACTCGTCGAGCAGGGTGAGCATGTAAGAAGGCGTGACCATGATGATCTCAGGCTGGAAGTCCTGGATGACCTGCACCTGGCGTGCCGTCATGCCGCCCGACGCGGGGATCACGGTGCATCCCGCCCGCTCGGCGCCGTAGTGAGCGCCGAGACCACCGGTGAACAGGCCGTAGCCGTAGGAGATGTGCACCTTGTGTCCGGGGCGGCCGCCGGCCGCGCGAATGCAGCGGGCGACAACGTCAGCCCACATCGACAGGTCGTTTTCGTTGTAGCCGACCACGGTGGGGCGGCCGGTGGTGCCGCTGGAGGCATGGATGCGGCGCACGTCGGCCATGGGCACGGCGAACATGCCGAAGGGATAGGTGTCGCGCAGATCGGCCTTGGTGGTGAAGGGGAACCGAGCCAGGTCCTCAAGCGAGCCGGCAGTCCCCGGGCGAGACCCCCGCCTCGTCGAACTTCTTGCGGTACAGCTCCACGTTGTCGTACGCGTGCCGCAGCGTCGCTCGAAGACGGTGGAGTTGGAGAGCTCTGAGCTCCCCGCTCGACATCCGCTCGGCCTCGTCCAGCAGCTCGGTGGGCAGAGTTTCCCCACGACGGGCCGCGGCGGCCTCCGGGATCTTCCGTTCGATGGGCAATGCGACTCCTTGGATTCCGTTTTCCTACTGCGGTTGTGACTGCGGAACTCCGCGATCACCTCGTCGCTGGGCAGGACGCTCACGTCGTATGTGCCGCCACGACCGAACCGGGTGCGCTTGCAGGGCGTGGCCACCAGGAAGTCGATGTCAGCTCCGGCCATGAGTCCGCGGCCGTCGCAGGCGCAGGCGGTGTCGGCGAGGAGAAACTGCCCGTTGCGGTGTGGCGAATGCCCTATCGGTCGGTGCCCGAGCGGTGCGGGGCAGGACCCCGCACCGTTTCCCGGAGCGAGCGGTTGACGGTGGCCCGTGTCAGGCCTGGGCTGTCTCCGGTTCCGACAGAGCCGGCTCCTCGAAGGCCTCCACACGAGGGGCGGTGCGCTCGACGGGGCGTCGCTGGGCCTGGTTGAGCAGCAGGCGGGTGGCGTCGGGCCGGGAGTAGTGCCCGACGGGGTCCGCGGCCGCCTTGGCGATGGCGATGGCCGACAGGTCGATGTCGGCGTACAGGATGCCTTCGGCGTCCTCGGCCAGCGGCTCGGCCAGGGGACTGCCGTCGGGGCCGTAGATCTGGGCGAAGCCGCCGCCGCGTTGCAGCAGCTGCTGCTTGACCGGGGTGTCGCAGAACAGATCGAAGGCGGCGTCCCCGATGAGCGAGCCGGGGGCCAGGACGAAGACCCCCCCTTCGACGGCGTATATCTGGGAGGCGGCCGTATTGACCTCTGGGCCAAGTGCGTAGGCCGCGCCCTTGTAGACAGAGAAGCTGGGCCAGGCGGCCACGTGGATCTGCTCGTGCTGGCTGAACATGGCGTATTTGGACAGCGGCTGCAGGTGTTCCCAGCAGCACAGGCCGCCGACCCGGCCCAACGGGGTGTCGTGGACGGCCAGGTCGGAGCCGTCGCCCTCGCCGAAGACGGTGCGCTCCACATGGGTGGGCTTGAGCTTGCGCCGGGAGTAGACCAGTTCACCGTCGGCGGAGATCAGCGACTGGCCCATGTAGAGGCTGCCGCCGCTGCGCTCGCTGTACCCGGCCATCACGTTGATGCTGTTCGTGCGCGCCGTGTCGAGCAGGCGCTGGAAACGTGGTCCGTCCAGGGTGATCGAGTTCTCGTGGTAGCGGCCGAAGAACTCAAAGCCCGCGGCGGGCGAGTCCAGCCACAGCCACCAGGGGTAGCCGGGGATGAAGGTCTCCCCGAAAGCGATCAGCTGCGCTCCTGCCCGGGAGGCCTCCTCGATCAGGGCGATGCTCTTGTCGATCGTGGCATCGGCATCCAGCCAGACCGGCTCGGCCTGGACCACGGCAGCCTTGAAAGTGCCCGTGTACTCCACCATGTTCTTCGTCTCCTCGTTCTGTGTCGGGAAAGCGCCAGTCCTGGTCAGGCAGTGATAGTGCTGTGATGGTCGGCGGTCAGCGGCAGGAAGCCGGTCACCCGGTGGCAGTTGACGTATTCGGTGGTGACCGCACCCCTGGGCAGGACCGACACCTCGTGCCCGAAGGCGACGTCGAGGGCCCCTCTCCGCCTCCGACCATCTGGAAGAAGCTGGCGTAGATCTCCAGGTGAGTGCGGTGTGAGCGGCACCAGGTCATGAGGTGCTCGAGCGAGGCGAACCAGGCGATGGTGCAGGCGCGCTCAAGCGACGAGCCGTCGGCCGCCTCCTCGTCGAGGTTGCGGGCGGCGATGCAGCCGGAGTCCGGGTGGTGGGTGGCGAGGAAGTCGACACCGCGATACTTGACCGGTTTGACATCGGCCAGGTACTTGTCGCGATAGCGGGTGCTGGCGGACCAGTCCTGCGCCGTACGGATCAGCGCGACGTTCCCGGGCACCTCGACCGTGATCCGCCGTCCCGGCGTGCCGCACTCGAGGGCGGTCTGCGGCTTGAAGACAGCAAGCGCGGGCTCGAACGGGTCGACGGCCGAGTCGGCGATGCGATCGCGAGCGGCGCCCCAGTAGTCGTGGACCTGTGTCTCGAGCAGTTCCACCGCCTCGTGCTGGGACAGGCCGCCGGTCGTGTAGTCGGCACACCGGTGGGTGTGCAGGGTCTCGTTGCGCTCGACCGGGACGACGCACACCTCGCGCCAGTGGCCGACCGGGCCATCGGAGGGCAGCTGCTCCCAGGTGGAGCGGACGCGATGGGACCGCTGCCACTGGTCGTACGCGTCCGGTTCGAACCAGTAGGCCAGCCAGACGACATGGTGAGCACCGGCGCTGTCGGTGAATCGTCCACGGTCCAGCACGTCCGGCTTGTACTCCGCCGTGAACAGTTCCGTGAGCGCTGCGGCGCCGTTCGCGGCCTGATCGGCTGAGCCAGCCTGACAGGCGAACTGAGCGAACACGAACGCCTGCGTGCCCTCCGGGAAGTGCGAGCTGTACGCGAGGAAGCGCGGGATGCGCCCCAAGCGCCCGGTTGTGGACATGTCGCCTCCGGCGAGCAGTGGCATCAGGTGTGGATGGAGGCTAAGCCGGACACCTGGCCGGATTTGACTGTCGGCGCCCCGGGACTTGACCAGAAACGACATGACTTTCTGGCCACGCCGGTCATCGATCGATCAGCGCATTGGGGCATCAGATGCGAATCCGTTACAGACCGTTGGCTGCTGCCTGGTTATAGTGCACCGCAGCACTGCCCGGAGGAGGCTTTGTGGCCATTGTCCTCTCCACGGATTCCGTACCGCCCGGCGACAGGCTCGCCTACTGGCACGATGTCGTCTGGCGCACCTTCGTACCCCTGGATGTCGCGGCCCCTCAAGGCGAGCCCTTCTTCGGAACAGTCACCACGGAGCAACTCGGGCATCTGCAGATCTCTACGGTCGACGCCGAACCGGAGCAGGTGCGGCGCAGCAGACGTCTGATCGCCGGGTCCCCCGACGAGTACATGCTGGTGGGCCTGCAGAGCCGTGGCACGGGGGTCGTCGTCCAGGACGGGCGGGTCGCGCGGCTGCGGCCGGGTGAGTTCGCCCTGTACGACACGACCCTCCCGTATACGCTGCACTTCCCGGAACGCTTCGAGATGATCGTCTTCCAGATGCCCCGGCGGGCGATGAGGCTGCCCGAATGCGATCTGCGGCGCATCACGGGCGTGACCATCGGGCCCGATCAGAGCCTGGCCGCGCTGGTGGTGCCGCTGCTGTCCAGGCTTTCCCCTGGGGCCGGGTCGTACCGCCCCGAGGTCGGCGAGATGCTCGCCCGTAATGTGACGGACCTGCTCACCACTGTCATCGCCGAACGGCTCGGCCATGACGCCGCCACGGAAGCCGACGCCGCCCAGCAGACGCTTTTGCTGCGGATCCGTGCCTACATCGACAGCCACTTGGCGGAGCCGTCGCTGTCGGTGGAAACGATCGCCGCGGCCCACCACATCTCCACACGCCATCTGCAACGCCTCTTCCAGAGACAGGACGAGACGGTGGGGGGATGGATCCGGCGCCGGCGTCTTGAAGAGTGCCGCCGGGAACTTGCCCGCCCGCGCCGGACGAGACCGGCCGTCGCCGCCGTCGCACACCGATGGGGTTTCTTCAGCGCCGCCCACTTCAGCCGGGCGTTCCGCGTGGCCTACGGGATGTCTCCGCGCGAATGGCAGGCCCTGACGGACAGGTCCCAGGCACAAGCATCACGGCGGTTGGTCCTGGACCCGTCCACGACCCCCATGAAGTCCTCCCCCTGAGCTGGGAAGTCGCAGCGACGGCGAGGATCAAGCATCGTGCCGGGCAACTCGGGTGAGACCCACGGCGCCCGGCTGGCCTCCTTGAGGATCGGCAGACCGCGAGTGGGACGGCCCGGCAGTTGCACGGAAGCAGTGGCTGGTCCTGCTCAGCGGCGTTCTGGCCGACGATGCGTGGCCCCTCGTCGGATCAGCAGGACAGCCAGACCGCCGCATCCCCACGGGGCACCGTCGGCCTGTCTGCCGTGATCGTGGCCTTCAGCCCCAGCAGCAGGCGTTCGTTGTGCTCATCCGGGTTGCAGATTCCGTCCAAATCCGGCCAACGGCAACCGCCACGGCCGCCCCATCCACACCCCTCACCACCACGGCCCCCGACCGCCTTCAGCAACCGCCGAACCGATCCGCCCGCAGGCCCGTGAACGTCTCCACCCACACCCGCTCGCCCTCAGCACCCCACCCATACAAGGAAAATGCCCTGATCACGGCCTTCTGCAGCACGCCTTGGGCCTTGCTCCTCACGGTGAGGTCCTGCCCCGGCTCACTGGGGCAGGACGGGGCGCGGCGACGATTCCGTGTTACCCCGGCGACAGTTCGCCGGCGCGCAGTGCTGCGGTTTGCAGGATGCAGGAACTGGGGTTCATCAGCCCGTTTCTTGCTGGATGGCGTCCCGCGTGATGGTGTAGGCGATCACCGTACGGGTCTGCGCGGGGGGTACCCGGGGCGTGCATCCGGTGACGGTCTCCGCTCCCTGCGCATAAGGCAGGCCACCGTGCAAATCTCCCTGGTGAACGGCCAGTTCAACCCTGGAAATGCCCGGTGGCCTTGTCCCAGTCTGACCTACAACGCCTGCTGGAGTCACTACGCACGGCGGACGGGATCGAGCTCGTCCGCAACGTCGCCGAGCGCATGCTGCAGGAGCTGATCGAGGCCGAGCTCAGCGGCCGGATCAGCGCCCAGTGGAACGAGCACACCGAAGCTCGCACCGCCTTCCGCAACGGTCACCGGGAGAAGACCCTGGCCTCCCAGGCCGGCGACCTGGACCTGGCGATACCGAAGCTGCGCAGCGGCAGCTTCTTCCCCAGTCTCTTGGAACGGCGGCGCCGCATCGACCAGGCTCTGTATGCGGTCATCATGGAGGCGTACGTGCACGGGGTGTCCACGCGCTCGGTCGACGACCTGCTCAAGGCGCTCGGCGCGGACAGCGGCATCTCCAAGAGCGAGGTCTCACGGATCTGCGGTGACCTGGACGAACAGCTCACCATCTTCCGCGACCGGCCCCTGGATCACAGCCGTTTCCCCTACCTCTACCTGGACGCGACCCACTGCAAGGTGCGCGTGAACCACCGGATCGTCTCCCAGGCCGTGGTCATCGCCACCGGCATCAGCGAGGACGGCGGCCGTGAGGCGCTGGGCGTCCTGACCAGCCACGAAGTCGTGGTCAACAGCATCGCCGCGACCCGCACCCGCACCGGCCTGCACGTTCACGCCGAGCTGGACACCGGGACCTACCCGGTGGGAATCTCCGTCAGCCGCGAGCACCTGCGCTCTCTACTGGGCGCAGAACGGCGCGACCACCAGCCGGATGGACCTCTCCCAGACCCTGTCTCACCCCACCCTCACCGGCATGTCGCGCTCGGACTTCCAGGCGCTGATCGACCGGATCACCGTGCCCTATCAGGCCGCGCTCGAACAACGCCGGCATCGCCAGCGCGGCGGTGATCGGCGCCCGGGAACCCGTGGTGGCGTCTTCCGTCAAAAGATCACCGACGCCGACCGGATCCTGGCGACGGTCCTTTCCCAGCGAGATCTGTGCGATCAGCAAGCCCTGGCCACCTTGTTCGGCGTCAGCCGCGGCACCATACGCAACGCCATCGAGGATGTCCGTCCCCTCCTCGAACAGGACACATACGTCCCGACGCTCGCCGAACGACGCTTCGCAACGGCCGCCGACGTACTCGCATCCATCACAGAAGACAGCGAAACACCACGTTGAATCCTTACGGCTTCACTTCCTGAGGAATGTGTTCTCCGTGATCCCCAAGGGATCCGGGGAAATGGTCGCGGCGACCATCCGCACCATCTTCATCCAGCCCACCGCCGAAGCCGTCCATCACCAGCTCGATGCGGTGGCTGACATGCTCGGGCAGCAGTTCCCCAAGGTCAGGCAGATGCTCCTGGACGCCAAGGAGGAACTGACCGCCTTCGCCGCCTTCCCCATCTCCCACTGGAAGAAGGTCCAGTCCTCAAATCCCCTGGAGCGGATCAACCGCGAGATCAAGCGCCGCACCGACGTCGTGCAGGTCTTCCCCAACCCAGCCGCCCTCGAACGGCTGGTCACCGCCGTGCTCAGCGGGATGCACGACGAATGGATCGCCTTCCCCCGCCGCTACCTGTCCCAAGGCAGCATGACGGCCATCTACGCCGCCGAACACACCGACCACACCCCCCATGCACTCCCCAACACACCCAACGCTACGGACGATTGATCGCCTACACCATCACAGGGGACGCGACCGTTTGCTGCGTCGTGAATACCGACCACACCATGCGAATCGGACGCCGGCGTGAGACGAACTCCAGGCCGTACAGTTCTGCGGCCGGCTCCGTGGTCATGGCGAGGTCGAATTTTCCTTCGGCAACGGCTCGGGCCGCACTGCTGGTGGAGTCGGCGGTGCTGACCCCGCCGAGTTTTAGGCCGCTGGGAAGGAGCTCCGAAATCAACGGGACGGGTGACGGATGGCTGATGAGTTTGGGCGCCTCGGGCAGCGTGACATCGGTCGGGCGTTTGACGATCCCATAGAGCGGTGTGTCCATCACGAAGACATCGGAGAGGGCAAGTGCGCCGTCCATGTAGAACTCATGGATATCGGTGAAGGCATTGGCCACTACCACGTGCGTCACCTCACCGTCGCGTAGCGCGGTATGCGCGCCCTCATAAGTGTCGTAGAGGTGGATTTTCGCGTCCTGCGCGACACGGGACCGTAGCCGTTCAGCCGCCTTCTCACTGCTGGTGCCGGCGGGGCCGAGGGTGCCTAGCGCTGTCTGGCTCGTGCCTCCGGGGAGGTCGATGGATACCCATCCTAAATCAGGACTTAACGTGGACATTCGAGTTCCTAAGTTTTGGGGAAGGTGAAGTATCGACAGGGATGAGGTGGCTACTGGAGACGTGTTTCTACGGTCCTGTCTCTGTTAGGTCTGCGATGACCCACGAGCTGATTTTCTTCCATAACTCACTCGACTTTCGATGAAAAGGATGGTTCAAATAATCCATCAGCGCTTCTTCGTTTTGGAGAAGACCGATGGCTACAAAATCGTAGGCGATGGACCGCTCAGATATGTTTCTGCCCGTTCGCCACTGGAGCAGTTGGGGTACCCGATCGCCGACTTGCTGAGAAGAGCGCTCCGCGGCAATTGCTTCAGGATGGTCCCATCCTATGCCGGGATTGAATTTAAACAGCACGATGTGCCGGATCATGCGGATTACCTTTCGGGCTTCATGCGGGCGGCTCAATGTGAGACCGATTCTCGCAGGACACAAAGGAGGCCAGCCGCTCCATTCCCTCGTCGATGCGTTCCGAGGTCAGCAGGCTGAAAGAAAGGCGGATTTGCTGTGAGCTGCTCAAGCCTTCATAGAAGTGATGCATCGGTGTCCAGATCACTCCGTGTTCCCGCGCCGAGCGCTCGAGGGACTTGTCATTTACGGTGAACGGCACGGTCACTATGACGAAGAACCCACCGGCCGGGGAGTTCCACGAGACACCCGAGTCGGCAGGGAAGCGCTGTTCGAGGTTTCGGAGAACACGCCGCAGGTTGTCCCCGTAGATCTGGATTTCGCGCTGATTAGCGCGCAGCATGCTGCATCCGTTCTGCAGCAGCTTTCCACCGATGAGCGCCTGCGCGATGGGGGACGTATTCAGCGTGACGTTGCTCTTGAGCAGGGAGAGCTGGTCGGAGAGGAGGCTCACTCTGTGGCCGTCGACGGCTACACGCTGGTCAGCGACGACGAAGCCGACGCGCGCCCCGGGGAGGCCGGTCTTGGAGAACGATCCGAGATGAATGACGGTCCGGTCGGTGTCGAGAGCCTTCAGAGACGGTACACGTGCGCCACCATCGGCGCGGAAGAGGCCGTAGGGATTATCCTCCAGCAAGAAGATACCCTCACGCCGGGCTATTTCCAGCAGCCGGTTCCTGGTGCCGAGGCTCAGGCTGAGTCCGGTGGGATTGGAGAAGTCAGGCAGAAGATAGAGGGCGCGAGGACGCAGGCCGACATCCCGAGTCCGGCGTATCTGTTGCTTCAGGTGGTCCAGATCGATGCCCAGATGGCCGCTGTCTACGTTCACCACGGGCATATCGAGCAGCCGCGCGGCGCCGTTGAGCCCGAAGTACGTGGGCGCGACGGCGAGTACGACATCCCGCTCGTCCACCCGGAGCGCCCGTAATACCAGAAACATGGCCTCTTGGCAGCCTACGGTCATCACGATCGCTTCCGGATCTATTTCGATCCCCTCGTCGATCCGGAGATATTCTGCGACGAGGTCGTGGACGATGCCCTTGGTGCGGCCGTACTGGTAGAGAGTGCGGCGGATCTCCTCCGTTGAATGGGCACGATTTTCCGTCAGATGTGTGGTAAACGTGTCGAGATATTCGTGCAGAAATTCGGTCCGGAAAATATCTTCTAAAGGTCTTCCTGCCGCGAATGATATAGCGTCTGGATGTTCGCTTGCGATCTCATTCAGGAGATTCATCGATAGCATTACTGGGTCGCGCAGCGACTCGTGCAGTTCGAGAATTGATATATCGGACATTTCTTCCCATTGGCGTGAATGTTGGCGCCTTGGGGCGCGATCGTGCCACTTTCCTAGTCTGCGACACCTTGATCGCGGGTGGGCAATTGAATAGTCAAAATATAATTTCCAGATTTTTTGCTTGAGGTTTTTGAACTTACTCGAGTCGCAATACGTATTAGGAACTTTCCAGGCCTTCTGCATCCCGCGGCCAGCAGGGCAGCCCATATGCTGGCTGCATGGTCATGAAGAGCCCGCCCGTCGTATATGTCGCTTTAGCGCTGGTAGTGACATGGTTCATATGGGGTACGACATACCTGGCAATAAAGATTGCTCTAACAGGATTCTCCCCTCTCACCCTTTCCGCTGTGCGGTTCCTGCTGGCGGGAATGCTGCTGTGTGCGGTGAAGGGGCGCTGCCGGCCGACCGGCCGTCAACTGCGGCACTCGGCGGTGGTGGGAACCCTGCTCTTCGTCCTCAGCATGGGCGGCGTGGCGGCGGCCGAGCAGTACGTGGATTCCTCGACCGCCGCCCTCGTGATCTCCACCGTCCCCTTGTGGAGTTCGTTGCTACATACCTCGTCGGGTGGACGCCCGCATCCGCTGGAGTGGGCCGGAGTCGCTGGGGGAGTGTTGGGTGTTTTCGTGCTCTTCCTCGGCTCCCACCGCACCGGCTCCTCGGCCGCTCTTCTTGTCCTGATGGTTGCCGCGGTCTCCTGGAGTTACGGTTCGTTCCTGGACCGGCGTTATCCGTCGGACTCGGACGCCTCCCTCCAGATGATCACAGGCGGAGTCCTCCTTCTGGTCGCGTCAGTGCTCCATGGCGATCTCACCGCCCTCAGGGCACCACACTGGGACGCGGCCCTGGCCCTCGGCTACCTGGTCGTCTTCGGGTCGGTCGTCGTCATGACCGCCTACCGCCACCTGAGCCGGAACGCGCCGCCCTCGCTCGCCACCAGCTACGCCTTCGTCAGCCCTGTCGTCGCCGTACTCAGCGGAGCGCTCCTGCTGGGCGAGCGGCTGACCCGGCAATCCCTTATGAGCTGTGCCTTGGTCGCGCTGGCTGTCGTGTGCACCGGGTGGGGATCACGCCGGAACAGTGCGCGGCTTCGCCCGGCCCCGAGCGCGCCATCCCACAGGGAGAGGTCAGCTTCGAAGGCGCCGCACAATGTTGACCTCGGCCGCTGAAGCGTGTTGCAGAAGGCCTGATCAGGAAGCCTGAAGCGGGCAGTTGACGCATCTGTCATGTGGCGAGGGCGAGGTTGTGCCTGCCGGCGACGGCCTGGACGGCGTGGTGGAGGCCGTCGCCGCGCTGCCGGCAGTCGCGGAGGATCTTCCCGGTCTTCATGCGGGTGAAGGCAATCCCGGCGCCTACTCAATCATCGACGACCGCGGCCCTGCGAGGTCCGCACCGACGGCAGGACGTGCCCGCTCCCTTCGTCTGGGACTGGCTTGCGTCCAAAAGCGCGGACACTTCGCTGCCCATTGCCTCCGGCATCGTGCCCGCCTGGCATCGACGATCCCCGGTATCGGTCGGGTCAGCAACCCGGTCCGCCTCCGCCCGTAAGAAGCGGTTTCCCGGGCCGCCGCTACCGGATTCGTCATGGCACGCCCTTACGAAAGCCACCCCACCGCCACAAGCTGTGGTGCTGGGCCACCACCGGCCCGAGGTGGTCGGCGGCGATGACTCCTTCTGGCGCCGAACGAGGGTCATCCGCTTCGAACGCGTTGGAACGAAAGGTCCACGGATCTACGAGTGGGCGCGGCGCGACTGCCTGTGATCGAGGATGCCCATGGTGCCCCATCCACGCGCCACCGCTGGGTCCTGACCCGCCGTAGTCTGATCCGCCCCGAAGACAGGTCCGGTGCCACATCGGCTGGTACCGCCACATCACCCTGGCCATGCTCGCCCGCTCACCGTTACCTGACAACCCGTCAGGTAACGACGCTCGAAACGGGCACGCACCGTGACCAGCGGAAATGGACCCTGAAGGTCCGCGTCGCCACGCCGAACAACGGCGCCCAGATTCGCTTCATTGTCGACGGCGCCGCCGGGCCCGTCGTGGACGTGCCGAACAGGGGGCTGGCAGACCTGGCAGACCATCGACGCGGGTACATTCCAGTTCTCCCCTGGCACCTACCACACGGTGCAACAGCAGCAGGTGACGGGAGGCCAGAACATCAACTGGTGGCAGGCCAAGACGGCCTCGATCACCGGCTGCGGCGGCAAGTGCGTCGACGTCGCGGGAGCGAACACAGCCAACGGATCCGCCATCCAGCTCTATACGTGCAACGGAACCGCCGCGCAGACGTGGACCAAGGCAGCGGACGGCAGCCTGAAGGCGCTGGGCAAGTGCATGGACGTCACTGGTGGCGGCACGGCCAACGGCACCAAGGTACAGCTCTACACCTGCAACGACACCGGCGCCCAGCAATGCGGCCGGGGGCCTCGGGCAGCCTGGTCAACCCGCAGTCCGGGCGGTGCCTCGATGCCACCGGGCCGAGCTCGGCCGACCGGACCCGCCTGCAGATCTGGGACTGTGCGGGCAGCGCCAACCAGAGTTGGATCCCGCTCAGTTGACATATGGCCCCTCCCGGTTGGGTCCTGGCAGGCGATGACCGGGTGCAGGGCACGGCTGGTGCGGCGCCGAGGTAGTCCGAGTGGCGGCGGCGTCCATCTCGTCCAGGAGCGGCAGGATGCGGCGCTCCCGAACCAACCGCGTGGCGTCCGCAAAGCTGAGGCCGCAGTCACGGGACTGCTCGTGGACTTGCCGGCAAGCCAGTCGGCCAGCGGGCGGTCAATGTGGAGTAGGCGAGCAGGCCGAGGGTGAGTTCAACGGCGAGCAGGGTCTTGCCGGCACCGGGCTCGCCGGCGACGACCATACGGGCCGGCCGCAACCGCTGGTAGAGGAGACGATGTTGGTGAGATGCCGTCGGGTTCGGACCCGCCCGCCACAACCACGGAAAAGCGAAAGATCATGAACTACACCATCCCCTCTCATCAGCTGCGTAGGTTCCTGGCGGTGCGGGGATGAGGACGCCGGTGCCTTGGCAGCCGCCGTCGGCCGATGACCAGGGCTCCGCGGCAGCCCGGCCGAAGGGAACCGCACCTCCCCGGCTCACGGCCGTGAACCCTGCCGCTGAGCAGGTCGTAGTGCAGAACGTACCCCTGAAGCCATACGGGAGATCTGCATGCCGATTCAGCTTGACGTCCTTGTGGTCGGAGCCGGCATCGCCGGCCTTGCGACCGCCATCGCGCTTGATCGCGAGGGCATGTCCGTCGATGTCATTGAGCGCTCCACTGAGAGCCGTACCGGTGGGGCTGGGCTCTTCCTTCCCGGGAACAGCGTCCGCGCCCTGACCGATTTGGGGGTGGGCAAGCACCTCAGCGAATGGGGAGCGCCCGTGCCCGGCCAGCGGCTGATGGACCAGCGGGGCAGGGTGCTGGCCAATATTGACATGGCCGAACTGTGGAGGGGAACAGCCGGCTGCGTCGGCATCACCCGAGGCGACCTCCATGCCGCCCTGCGGGAGATCGTGCCGGTGCCCGTCCGCCACGGGGTCACCGTGGTCTCGCTCAGACACGCCGACGATGGTATGCACGACGACGGTGTGCATGTGACGTTCAGCGACGGCGGGACCGGCCGGTACGACGTGGTCGTAGGAGCGGACGGCATACGGTCGGGCCTGCGGGAGTCGGTCGATCCGGCGGCCGGGACCCGCTACCTCGGGCAGGTCTGCTGGCGTTTCCTCACCGACGCCCCCGGCATCGACCGGTGGACCGTGTGGCTCGGCCCGGGGACGGCCTTCCTGACCTACCCGGTCGGCGGGGGCCGGGTGTGCTGCTACGCCGACGTGGCGGCGCCCTCCTCCGAGGACCCGACCAATGGTTCTGGCCTGCTCCGGCACTTTGCCGGCTATGACCAGCGTGTACGGGACCTGCTGGCCACCCCCGCCGCTCTCAACGCGTACTTCTCACCGGTAGCGGAGGTCAATTGCCAGACGTGGGCGCGCGGACGCGTCGTGCTCGTCGGGGACGCGGCCCACGCCAGTTCGCCCAACATGGCCCAGGGCGTCGCCATGGCCGTCGAGGACGCTCAGGTCCTGGCCGAGACGCTGGCCGAAGGCGGCGACACCGAAGACCTCCTCCAGCAGTTCGTCCAGCGCAGGCTGCCCCGCACCCGGTGGGTGCAGCGGCAGACCCACCGGCGCGACCGGACCAGGTCCATGCCCACCGCCCTGCGTAACATGGCGTTCCGCTACGGCGCCAACGCCTTGTACGAGCGCGGCTACGCCCCGCTGCGCGACCTGCCCTGACGCGGACCGTCCCGCCGCCCGCACACTACGGGATGCCGGTCGGGAGGCGGCGGTCTCAGAGATGCCTGCTCCTCGGCCGGCAACATCTTCAGTGACACACGGCGGGCAGTGTTCGAGCCGGGCGCGCTCGCGCCCACATGTCGCCCGTCCCACCTGCTCTTGGCGCTGATCGAGCTTGTTGAGTACCTGGCGCCTCCCACCATTTCCGTACCCTGGAGCCCCACGCCGTGACAAGCCGGACCGCCCCCAGTCCGACGCCGAAAATGCCCGCCCCATCCCCATGTACGCGCCCGAGTTCGCGGCCGACCCCCATGTCGCCCACCGCCGGATGCGCGCCGAATTCGGGCCGCTCGTCCCCGTGGAACCGGCTCTCGGTATCCCCGCCACCCTTGTCATCGGCTACATACAGGCCCGCCGTATCCTCAACGACCCGCTTCGCTTCCCGGCCGACCCTGACGCTGTCTACGCGCGGCTGCGCCAGTACGGGCCGATCGCATCTGTTGAGATCGCCCCTGGGGTCACCGCCCACCTCGTGACCGATTGCCGGGCGGCCCTCGATCTCCTCAGGGACACCCAGACCTGGTCCAAGGACCCCCGTATCGGACGGAAGTCAGTCGAACTCAGCTGCGGAAACGCTGTCCGGCAGGTTGGACGAGCAGGCGACGCGGGACCTGTGGCGTGACTACGACGACGGCTGGCACAGCATGGCCGAGACGTTCGCGCTCTCGATCGACCAGTGGTACCACGCCCTCGGCAAAGGCAATCAGGACAGTGTCTACTGGCGCCACCGGGGCACCAACCCGGACCTGGACATCCAAGAGCGCACCTTCGACGTCCTGATCAACACCGCGGTCACCGCGCACGTCCTGCAGGCGATTGTGGACGAGAAGCCGGTGGAGGGCATGGCGTCGCCGCCGATCAGCGGAGAGGGGCCGCTGAGCCGGGCGGCCGAGCGGGCCGGAACGACGGACCTGGAATCCGAGGCCGTGCCGGTCCTGGCGGCCGGCGTTGTGGTGCGCGAGAGCGTAGGTCTGGACGTCCCAGGGTTCAAGGGGTTCCTCCCGGCGGCGCCCTTCGACGAGGACATCGACGAGAAGACGCGCGACGCGATCGCGACCTACTGGTCCGACCCGATCGAACACGCCAACGCGGTGGCCTCCCCAGTGGCCGGCCCCGTGCCCGCGTTCCGGTTCTCCAAGGGTGCGGAACCCGGCGACGAGATCCGCGGGCTCGCCCGGGAGGGCGCGTACGAACTCATGGGCCTGCTGGGACAGGGTCTGACGATGCAACAGCTGGACCACCGGTTGTCGTTCATCCAGCGGCACCTGCTCCGACGGATGATCCGGGCGGGAATGGTGACCGCGGCCGACACGTGAGCAAACCCGGCCCCGATGCCGCTCGCCCCAGACCTGTGAACGGCGGTGCCTCTGTCACGCGTCCCTGACCAGCCTCCGCGGCACAACCCCGGCAGCCGCGGACCGCCGCGCGGGCCCCCCGCTCCCCTCCCGCCCGAGCAGGAGGATCGTGCGCGGAACCGCACCGAGTCCCCGCACCCGTCATCACGACCTGATTCCCCGCCCCTTCCGACATCACGGACATGAGATCTCAGATGACCCGGAATCCCACCGAGTTGCTCGACGTCGCCATGGCGGACATCGCCCTTGTCCTGGTGGCCGGCGTGCAGTTGACACCTCTGCTGGGCCGGCTCCGCCAGCCGCGCGTGATCGCCGAGATCGCCGCCGGAATCGCGCTCGGGCCGAGCCTGCTCGGGCTGCTTCCCGGGCACCTGCCCGACCGGTTGTTCCCGCCCGAGGCGCGGCCGGGCCCAGGCAGTGGCACAGGTCGCAATCCTGGGTGCCGGCGGCGCGGCGCGCCTCGGCGGGATGTCCTGGGCGGACGCGCGCACGGTGGGCTTCCTGATGAACACCCGCGGTCTGACCGAGTTGGTCATCCTCAACGCGGGCATGGCCATGGGCGTCCTGGACGAAAGGATCTAACGGACGCTCAACGATCCCCACGCCGGCAGGTTGTCGAACGAGCCAAATGAGATGACCTGTAAAGGGCCTACGGCGAGATCCCTTCCGAAGCCGCTGAAATGAACTGCTCAGCCCATATGGTCTTACCTGTGCGAGTATGGCGCGTTCCCCAGCGTTGGGTGAGTTGCGCTACCAGCAGCAGACCCCGCCCGCCCTCGTCGAAGATGCGGGCCCGTCGCATGTAGGGGGCAGTAGGGTTGGAGTCGGAGACTTCGCAAATGAGCATCCTGTCGTGGATCAGCCGCAGTCGGATGGGGGGCTGACCGTAGCGAATGGCGTTGGTGACCAATTCGCTCACTATCAATTCGGTGGTAAACAGCAATTCGTCAAGTCCCCAAGCGGCCAGTTGAGCGGTCACGTTCGCGCGGACCTTTGCAACGACGGCTGGATCGGATTTGACGTCCCAGGTGGCGACCTGGTCAGCGCCCAAAGCGCGAGTACGGACGATGAGAAGGGCGATATCGTCCACTGGTTCGGGAGGGATCAGAGCCCCGAGCACACTGTCGCATAGGGATTCCAGCGACGGTGCAGGTTGGCCGAGTTTCTCACGCAGCGTGCCGAGTCCCTTCTCGATGTCTCCGCCACGTTTTTCAATGAGACCGTCCGTATAGAGAGCGAGAAGACTGCCTTCGGGCAGCTCGATGTCTACAGACTCGAATGGCAAGCCTCCCAATCCAAGCGGCGGGCCACTCGGCAAGTCGAGGAAGTCCGCGGTGCCGTTTGGGGCGACAACAACGGGCGGTGGGTGCCCAGCGCGAGCGAGCGTGCACCCGCGCGTTACTGGGTCGTAGACGACATACAGACAGGTGGTTCCAAGGCCGCCAGCGGTTTCGGCTTTCGTGGACAGAAGTTCCGCTGATAGAAGCATGACCAGGTCGTCGAGGTGCGTCAGCAGTTCGTCTGGTGCAAGATCGATGTCAGCCAGGGTTCGCACTGCAGTGCGCATTCGGCACATGGTGGCGGATGCCCGGACGCCGTGCCCGACAACGTCGCCGACAACCAGAGCGACGCGGCCGCCCGAGATCGGGATCACGTCGAACCAGTCACCGCTCACGCCTGCTTGGACTTCTGTGGGCAGGTATCGGGAAGCAACCTCGACTGCGGCCTGATCGGGCAGCTTCTCCGGGAGCAGGCTGTGCTGGAGCTTTACGGCAGTGGTTTGTTCGCGGGTATAGAGACGGGCATTATCGATGCAGATGGCGGCCTTGGCTGTGATCTCCTCGGCCAAGAGCACGTCGTCCTCTGTGAAGGGCTCGGAGCGCTCGTGACGAGCAAAGCAAACTGCACCCAGGGTGACGCTTCGTGCACGTACCGGCGCGACAATCACCGAGCGCAGTCCGGTCGCTCGGATGCTAGCCGCTTTAGAAGGATCGTCGGTTGACCACCGGTTGATGACAGAATCAGTCATCTCGTACCTGGCGGCTTGATCGGCAGCCAAACAGTCAGTCGGCGGCGAGAATGCGGGACAGGCTGCCGTCGAGCCCACATCGACCACGGCCTCGGGCACACCCTCAAGAACGGACCGTTGAGCTGTGCGGTGCAGGATAACCGGGCCGCATACCGGGCCAGGAGGCGGTTCATCTGCCTGACTGATAAAGGCGAGCAAGTCGATGCAGGCAAAGTCCGCGAACTGAGGAACGGTCACATCCAGCAGCTCCTGCACCGTTTGTGCAACGTCCAGCGTGCTGCCGATCCGAGCACTGGCCTCGTTAAGCATCAGCAGGTGTTCCCTGGACCAGTGTTGTTCGGTCGCGTCATGCGCAACAACGGATACATCGCCTGCCTGGCCATACGTCTTGCCAGGCAGATCCGACAGACCGGTCACCGCAGTTTCCAGGGTCCATCCACCAGACTCGCTGTGAGGTGTCTGATGGTGTGCGAGGAGGGCCACCTTGAGATAGCGGCCTTCCCTGTGCCGCAGTGCGACCTTCCCGCTCCACCACTCCCGGCCGGTCAGGGACCGATGAGTTTCTTCAGTCATCTCTTCAGCAAGCAAGCCTGCTGCCGGCCGCCCCAAGACCTCATCGTGGCGGTATCCGAGGAGCAGCTCAGCGCCCTCGCTCCAGCCCTGTATGATGCCGTGATCGTCAATGATCGCCGTAGCGCTGTACGCCACGTCGAGAGGATCACCTCGTCGGCTGCTTGGATCTATGCGCCACATTTCTAGCTATCCAATCCCTTTTAATGGGATTCTTCCTCGGCATCATTGAAGCACGAACACGGGAGGTCTCGTCCGGTAGAGAAGCCTCTCGGCCGGTAGAGACGGCCACCTCGCCAAGCCCCTGGTGACCTTGCCGTCCTGTAATGGCACAAAGAGTGACTGTTGCCCAGTGTGCAGGCGGCCAGCGCCTAGTTTTGCCGCCAGGTCCAGGAGAGTCGTTGGAGCGGGCTGGATCCGTCGTTTGGCGGCGTCACGCTGAAGGACAGAGCCTCGGATCTGCGCGGGAGCGCCTTGGTGAAGTCTCTGAGGTCCTCGGGACGCTGCTGCCACCAGTGGCTGAAGTTCCGGGTCTGGTGGGGCACCCTTCCAGGGGCTTCGGCTGGGCCCAGGGGGTCGTCAAGCCCGATGTCAAGCGGCTCAGGGCGGCCCAGCAGGCGCTGATCGACGACGCGGCACGGGCGACCCCGGCCGGGTGCGCCTGACACCCGCCCGACCTCGGCGAACGCCTCCCTGCGCCACGCCGAGCGCCCTGCGCGGCCACCTCGACGCACCATGCGGCAGACCGCGGCGGACGACGGGGTTGCGGAGGTACCCGGTTTGGCTGTGACTCCTGTCGCGGCGCTCCGGGCGGAAGGGCAGCCGGGTCAGCCGTCACGGTCCGCCTCCCGGGCGCTCGCCGGCAGGCCGCTGCGGCGGGATGGCGCCAGACTCCCCGTCCGCGTCACGCTGCCCGGCGGAGGGGTTATCCGCGGTGTCCGGGGCTGGTTCCACCGGGGTGGCGCGTTCGCAGCCGCGTGGACCGACTGCCAAGGCGGCGGCCGCTCCCAGAGCACTTCGCTTTCTTCTGGCCCGGCTGTTCGCGCGGCCGACGGCTCTCGCGGCTCTTCGGCGGTGCCGGACGAGTCCGGGGCGGGTTGCCCGCCGGACCGCAAGCGCCATTGTGCGTACCATGCGCGTCCGCTCCACTCTTGAGTCGGCCGCAGCACGAACCCACACCCCACTCCCCGGCACCGGGCCGGCATGGAAGGGCGGCCGCGCCGCAGCGCCGCGAGGCCTGTCGTCCCTGACCGGTGATGGTCACGCCGGCGGGCTGGCCTCGTGCCGGGAGCAGCGCGCCTGTATCCCCCATGCCGGCGTGGTGGCATGGTTTCGGTTCGCCGGGGTGCGTATGGCGCCCACTGTGGTCCAGGGGACTGAGCCGTTACGTCGCCACGAACATAGGAGTCCTGGCGCGGCAGGTGGCCCGGTCGGGCCGGACTGTGCCCAGCAGGACCTGGAATCCTTCCCTCGAGCACGGTGGCGCGTGCGCGGGTGCGCCTTGATTTGATCTACGGCTCTAGGATGCGGCCGCGGGAAGTCGGCGGAGCGTCGGCAAGGGAATTCTGACGTGCTGCATCTTTTCGCGCGGAGTGAATCCAGCTCGTGTCGAAGGAAGCAGATGAAGCTACGACTACTGTCCCGCCATTCACGCGATGACGTTCGAGTGCGAGTGCGAGTCGCCGGAGTCGGGGGGAGGTTCCGCGGACTCCTTGGCGAAGGGGCGGGCGCGGTCGCCGGGACGGCTGGGCTGGCTGCGACCGTCCTGCTGGCGAATGGTCTCCTGGCGCCGCATGCCGACGCCGCGGATGGGGTCTGCATTCCCTCCGGTACGGACGCGTCCATCCAGGCGGCGCTGGTCGGCCCCGCAGCGGTGGCAGAGCTGTGCGCGGGATCTGTCTTCGACCTTTCCCACTCGATCGTCTTCACGGCTCCCGGCCAGACTGTCCAGACGCAGGGTCTGCCGACGGGCAGTGCGCAGGCACTGCTGCGCGTCACCGGGGACCTTGCCACAGCGATACGCGGCGGCGATCAGTCGAACGCCACGGTGCAGAACATCCGCGTCGACGGGCGCCGCTCTGAGCTCGGCCACCTGCCGAACGGGGAAGCGCTCCTGGAGATGGGAGGCAGGAGCAAGGGCCAGGTCGTCCAGAACACCACGCTTTCCGACCCTCGGGGCTGGTCGGCGCTGCACATGACCGAGGGCGGCGTGACCAACAACATCCCGACCTGCCAGGACAGCAAGATCCGGAAGGACAACAGCTTCTGATCTCACCGGGGGCAACAGCGAGAGCCTGTGAGCCGGTTACCCACCGGCCTATCGCTATCGGGTGCCCCTCGCCGGCTGCTGGGCCTGCTGAACCGGGTGGGGCTGCTGGACGGGCTGGGGCTGAGGCGAGGTCTGCCCCGGCGACGGCTGAGCGACCGGGTGCGCCTGTGCTGCCGCCGAAGTCCGTCGATACGCCTCATGCCTGTCGAACTGCTGACTGGTCAAAACCATGGCCGTTTCCCTGTCCCTCGCTGCGTTCGAGGTGTGCGGGTAGAGGGTCTGAATCGGACTAAGCGGAGTCCCTGTTTCTGCTCTGCGCTGTTCGACCTGACGTCGCAGCTCTGCAGTGCTTTCGCTAGCGAGGTTTTCCTCAATCATCGCAGCTTGTGTCGCTGGATCGTTGGGGTTCCGAGCGTAAACGACCAGTTGTTGCACGAATGCCCTTATGTTATGCTCATTTATCGATTCGGTCGTGGCATCATCATCGCTCCCCATGCGTGCCCTTGGATTTTGATCCTGAATATGCTGTGGAGGTACTGGAGAATTCGCAGGACGTCTGTTTTCTTTATTGCTGGGCATTTCGCAATCCTCTTGTTTCTTTATTGTGGTCTCGAGAAACCCGGCGGGAACGATCGGCTGAAGACCGGTGACGGCCGGAGCACCGCGCGGAGCAGCCAACCGCCCGGCCACATCGCCGCGTTCCAACCTCTCATCATGGGCTACGGCGCCATCGAGGGAATGGTTCATTGAACGCTTTGAGGTTGATCCCCGGGGGTGGACACCGGGTTTCACGCGACGAGTGACAGCGTACGTGACGTGATCAATTGCTGTTCGTATTCGGCTGGCGCGAGGTAGCCGAGGGCGGAGTGGCGGCGGCGCCGGTTGTAGTACGACAGCCACCTGAACAGCTCCAGCCGTGTCTGCGCCTTCGAGGTCCAGCGCCTTCCGTGCGGCAACTCGCGCTTGAGGCCCTGGAAGAACGATTCGGCGAGGGCGTTGTCATAACTTGAGCCGACGCGGCCCATGCTGCGGCGGATGCCGTGCCGACGGCAGACCTCGGCGAAGGCGGCCGAACCATATTGCGCGCCCCTGTCCGTGTGAAAGACGACGCCGTGGACCGGGCCTCCGCGGGCAGCCACAGCCATCTCGATCGCGTCGGTGACCAGCGAGGTACGCATGTGGTCCGCGATCGACCAGCCGATCACGCGCCGCGAGCAGATGTCGATGACCGTGGCGAGATACAGCCAGGTCGAGCCGACGGCGACGTACGTGATGTCGCCGCACCACTTGGTGTTGAGCATGTCCGCCGTGAAGTCACGCATCACCAGGTCCGGCACCGGCGGGGCCGTCTTGTCCTGAATGGTCGTGCGCTTCTTGCGCCGCAGGTGCCGTCCGACGATGCGGTTGATCCTCATCAGCCTGCTCACGCGCTTGCGGTTGATCTTCCTCCAGCGGGAGCAGAGTTCGGCATGGACGCGCGGCGCGCCATAGGCGCCCTGGTGGTCGGCATGGATCTGTCGGATCTCCGACACCGTTCGCTCTTCCTCGACGGCTCGTTCGGCGCGGGCGTCTGCAGTGGCCCGGTGCTGGTAGTAGCCGGAGCGGGAGACGCCCAGGACCCGGCAGATCCGCTTCACGCCAAAAGCGGCGCGATTCTCGGAGATGAAGTCCCAGCGGCGGGAGCTCACTTCACCTCCCGAGCGAAACACGCGGCTGCCCGGCGCAGGATCTCGCGCTCCAGCTGCCACTCCTTCTCCGCCTTCAGCAGCCGGGCGTTCTCCGCCCGCAACCGGGCCAGTTCCTCAGCCGGACTCCCGCCGGCCTCGCGGCGCTCGGGCAGTGCCTGGGACTCGTCTTCCTTGCGGACCCACATTCGCAGCGACTCGGCGGTGATGCCGAGATCCGCCGCCACCGCCGCGTATGTGCGCTCGCCGCCCGCGGCGCGGTAAAGCGCGACAGCGTCCTTCCTGAACTCCTCCGGATACGGAGACGTGCGTCCCACCTGGACATCCCTCCCTGGACCATCAAGATCCATTGTCAGGGTGTCCACTCCAAAGGATCAGCCTCACACGTTCGGTTGAGATACGGCTTGTGAACCCAGGTCCTTGCCTGTCCGTATCCGTGAGTAGGTGGGCAAAGTAACTACTCGACTGAATGGAGCGGGTTATGAGCGATAGCGGTAGCGATAGCGAACTGTCATTCTACCGGGGGCACGTTGAAGGGTTGATCGCGCCTGAACAGCCTGCAGGCCCCCAGCCCCCGCAGCCCAGCGTTGACCCGGGGCCTTCGCAGCAGTCCGGGGTTGTGCCGCCGTCGGCCTCTACAGGCCTGCGGCGGCTTCCCCAGCCCCCGCAGCCCAGCGTTGACCCGGGGCCTTCGCAGCAGTCCGGGGTTGTGCCGCCGTCGGCCTCTACAATCCTGCGGCAGCTTCCCCAGCCCCCGCAGCCCAGCGTTGACCCGGGGCCTTCGCAGCAGTCCGGGGTTGTGCCGCCGTCGGCCTCTACAATCCTGC